>NZ_JBNGOP010000034.1:0-50277 GCF_050589625.1 Maribacter sp. 2-571
AGAGCTGATTGTTTCAAATTGGGTATCCGTCAATTCCATTTAACAAAGATACCTATTTTGTGTTAACACGCCCTAGTTTATAAAAATCTAGCGCCACTACAAAAGGAAATAATCTTTCGGTTTAACACCAAACTTTGCTCTGATTTCATATATAATGTTAGCTACTTTTTATTTCTCCGTTTTCCAGTTAAAATTTAGAGCCTTACACTTAGGACATTCAACATATTCCCCTTCAAGATAGTCAACATTACAACGATTACACTTTCCGTACTTTTTATTAATGTGCATAAAGGAAAACTTAGCGTCAATACTTTCTATGTCATAGAGTGATTCTATTTTTTGAATTAACTCTCCAAGTTTATTATTGGCTTTTAATTCAGAAAGATTTTTTTTCTCTTCAGATGTGAAATTTGGAACTTCAAATTCTCTTTTCGAACATTTTTTACAAGACAGTTTCATGAAATTATAAACTTTCCTTTGGTTTGTTAAACCACTTTAGTTGAGATTCAATCCGCCCAAGTATTTTTTCGTCCGAGTCATTGTGAATATCTCTTAGTTGGTATTTAGGATTAATCAAGTTTTCTTCTTCTATGAATTCGTTGATTTTAAGATTGAAAATTGCCTGGCCAAACCTTTGTTCTGGATTTTCATTCAGATAAGTAGAAATATGGTCAATTATTTTCTTGTGTTCTTTTTTCATTATCTGATAATTGTAGCTAACAACTCCGTATATGAAAAGTAGCGCTGAAAGTAAGTGGTTTCTCTTCGGATTAATCACAAGCCGAATTTTTAACTTTTACTATTTATCATTTTATTTGGAAAACGTCAAGTTTAATCCCGAAGCTTCGGGATGACGACTTTTCAAAAATACCCAAACCTTAGTGTTAGCGATGACTTACGCTATTTTTTATATACATTGTTACCACATCTTTTTATGCGCTTAGTTTTTTCAAACATTGTTTCAAATCCGCAATCCAATCTTCTTTTATTCCGCTGTCATTTTTAGCAGATTTTAAGTTGTTTTCTAAATGTGGGATAAAATCTTTGTCATTCTGCGTTTCTATTGCATCAAACAGTAAAGTTCCATACTCGCCACTTTTTAATTCTTCAATTATTTGCTCTTTGACAGCAACTTGTTTTCTATTTGCTAATCCAACTATTGCTTCAAGTTTTGTTTCTTGATGTTTGTCTTTAATTCTATTCCACAACGCTTTTACAATTCGGTCATTATTTTGCTCAGATAAAGTTCCGATTCCGAAAGTAGCCCAATTTCTAATTGAAGGATAATTGTCTTCAGAAAGTTCAATTAATGTTTCAATTGCTTTTGGATTATCAACTCCCGAAATTGCTGAAACTAAACTATAGCGGACATCATTATTTTTTGAGTTTTTAAACTTTATCAATTTTAAAACTTGATTTTTAGTCAGCTTTTCGTTGTTATGGCTAATTCCTAAAAACAAGGAAAATAAAACGTCATCATTTTGTTTTATATCTAATAATTCAAAATATAGTTTTTTTGTTTCATTCTGTCTAAATCTTAGGTCAAAACCTAACTGAGCTAAAACGTCTATTCCGATAATCTTTTTTTTGTCGATTTGAGATTTAGCAAATTCATAGGCTTGATTGTAAACTTCATCGTTCGCTCGTTTCCGTAATTCCGATATATTATTCCAATAGGTTTTCTCCGATTTGTTATTCACTAATCGTTCAAAAATCTTTCGCTTGTCCAATTTTCTCTTCCCATTTCAAATCAGCAGAATGTTTTTCTCAAATGTGTGGTAACAACACAATATAAGAAATCATCAATATAGATGCCCACATACCCCAAATTAACTAAAAATCCCCGTTGTCAAAAAGTATCATATAATTACCTTGATTACGGCATCTATATACAAAGTGGGACAAGAAACCTCAATTAATTTGAAATGAATTAATTATGAAAAACGAAAAGAATGAATTGGTTAATTAAAAAAATGAATGGAATTAAATTAAATTTTAGCCAGGTGATTTACGCTTTTGTTGCTGCACTTTTATTTTGGATATTGACTCTTTTTCTAATCTTCAGGGTTTAAGATTTTTAATAGTAAAAAGTAAAAAATCATAATTATAAAAGAAGATATTATCAGATAATAGCAGTAGGGTAATATTTTTTCAAAAAGTTCAACGACATCTGAATGATGTTCAAATTTTTCAATAGTCATTTCGCTAAGGCTTGCTACAGATGTTGCAATGCCAGCAACAAAGATAAAGAACAGTGAAAATCCACCTAAACACTTTTCAAATTTTTCAAAACGATTTGAAGCGAACCAACCAAAGCCTCCCATAATCGCCAAGGTAATTGTAATTGTATAACCTATTCCATCCATGCTGGTAAATATATAAATTCCTACATAGAAAAAACTTACACAAAAAATTGGAATTATTCCATATTATTGGAGCATGTCCATTGTAATCTTTAGAAACCACGATAAAAAAGCCATCAAAGAATTGTTAAAGGAAATCGGGAAGGAACGATATGAAAACGCTTTGAAAGATGCTGGACTTGACAAGCAGCCACCGATAGGAATGGACGGATTTTACATAGAGTACAAAGTAAAGACCCACGAAGTAGACCTGTATTACCGCTACCCATCCAACACCAAATTTTACATAATGTCCGTTCTAGGTTTTTGGCTCATACCGGAAAACGGGTGGCAGTATCACAGGGCCGGAACAAAGCGTTAGAATCCCTATCTTAGCAACATGACCGTAAGACTACCTAAAAACGAAGATGAACGTATACAGGATGCAGGGGACGTAGCCCGTATCATGCAAAAGATATTGCTACGCCAGAACAGGCACAGTCGCAATAAGGAATACTTCTGGGCCATAGGGTTGAATGTTAAACGAGATATCGAATACATTGAACTTGTCACCATCGGCACCGCTAATCGAAACATAGTGAAGCCCGCGGATGTTTTTAGCCTTGCACTTCAAAAGAAATGTGTCGGCATAATCCTATGTCACAACCATCCATCGGGAGACCTGACCCCTAGCGATAAAGATTTACAGTTTACCGATGCCATGGAGCAGGCAGGTGTAATCGTAGAGGTTCGTGTAATGGACCATATCATCATTTCGGAAAAGGATTTTAGGATATTATAGGCCAGATTTGGATCAGAACTGTATATTATGTAAATTTGAAAATGAAAAAAGGGGCCGACGGCTAAATCTGACCCCTTCTTCAGAAGATGATTTTTGGAATGTTCAGGATTCTAGCTTATGAGACTAGCCTTGATTTGACTTTCTTCCCTGTATGTGTTTGCAGGGTCTTTTATCATCATTCTTAGTAGTGCTTTGAGCAATGTACGAACCTTGGTTCGGGCTTATCTCCATAGCGCAACCGTATTTTAAAAAAGGGGAGTCGGTTTTGGAAGCCGACTCGGAAAATCATTTTCGCTACTCTTAGGAGTTTTGGACACTCTTAAGCCTGACCAAGCAATATGAAAATCTTTTCCCTAAAATTTGATCGTTCCATTGTTATTTATTAACTTTGAAGCACTTTTCAATCGCACTCCGATTGTTAAATTCGACAAAAATTAAAGCCATCCTCACCGATGGCTTTTCTCTTTAATATTGGTTTCTGATTAACCCAATATAGGAAATTATAAAATCGAAATCCGCACTGCTAACATCGCTTGGCAAGAGCAATTGAGCAGGTAATTTACCTTTTAAAGGTATATTGTGCGGAATAGGTTTGTTAGGATCGTTATTATTCCCACTATCCGTGCTTTCTTCTTTTTTGGAATTTTGTCCTCCTTCTTGAAAAGGAATAGGCGCGCGACTAAAATTTGTTTCGGGTGTTTCGTCTTCAAACTCTTCTTGCTCAAATTCCTCTACTTGAATTTCTTTTGCACCACAATCTAAAACAAGCATTCTGTCTTCAGTAAGTGCAGACAACATTTCCGCATTATCTTGAAAAATTTCCGCTGCCTTATCACAGGCTTTTTCGGATATACTGTGCTTTTGCAGCAATATATTCGCAAGGGGCTTCAACGGAGGTAGTATATTCCCTTCGAATACCTGAATAAGGTCATTGTATAAAGGTGGATTCCTGAAAGCTTCCAAAAGAGCTTCTTTCTTAGCGTCATCACTTATCGGTCTATAACATTTAACAAATAAATCGGTAACTTGATAACCTTCTTTCGATTTCATATCGAGTAGACTGTATTGAACAGCCGCACTAACCTTTTGGGTCAAACTTCCAACCGAGTAGTTTAATGCTTCCGCAATTTCTTCTCGTGTTGCCCGATAATTACTACCATAATTTTTATAAATCCTTTCTGAAAAATCAAGGGACTCTAGAATAGTATACGATGGATACGCTGCGCTCCGTTGTTTCATAAATCACATAATGTTAAATTCGACAGTACAAATGTAGAAATACATTTTCAATTTGCAAACTTTCTAAACCAATATTTGTGCTTCTTGTTTGTGTTTTAAAAAACAAAATATTTAAACAATTGATATTCAGAGTAATAAAGGGTTTTTAAATTAAAATAAATAGAGCGTAAAAAAACAAGATAGAAAATAATTATTATTATATTAGGTAGATAAGGGGACAAGCACTATCTTTGATATGTCGAATTATAACAACTTTATTATGCAATTCAAATCACTACCACAGCTTTTAGATTACTTCAAAGAGGAGTCCACGGGTATTGCTTACTACGAGCAAATCCGGTGGGGTGACGAACCCGCATGCCCCCATTGTGGCGCATTGAAACCATACAAGACCAATAGAGGTTGGAAATGCAGCGATAAAGAATGTAGAAAGAAGTTCACCGTTCGCGTTGGCACAATTTTCGAAAACTCAAAGATCCCTTTCCGCATTTGGTTTGCTGCGATCTGGTTATGTACCGAACATAAGAAAGGGATTAGCAGCGTTCAATTAGGCATAGATTTGGGAATTACGCAAAAGACCGCTTGGTTCGTGCTTCATCGTATAAGAGAAATGCTGCGAGAAAAAGCCCCGCAAATGTTGGGGGATAAAAATATGGTAGAAATCGATGCGGCCTATGTTGGCGGTAAAGAAGGTAACAAGCACTTTCCTAAAAAACGTTCTAGCGAGGATAAGAACCTGACAAACGAAGGGAGGCCGTACAAGGGGAAGAAAGCTATTCTAGGAATCATTGAGCGCAACGGTAAGGTGGCTTTAAAGTACGTTGATGGCGAAACTACTAAGAATATGGTAGAATTCGTTAAAACGCATGTACCTCAAGATTCAACCATTTATTCGGACGAAGCTCCCGCGTACAAGCAGTTGAAGAAAACCTACAAGCACGACAATGTTAAGCATTCACTTAATATCTATGTAGAAGGGCAGGTACATACCAATACCATAGAGAACTTTTGGAGCGTTTTAAAGCGTGGCTTGTATGGAGTGTATCACCAAATATCGGACAAGCATATTAGCCGTTATTTGGATGAATATGCGGCAAGGTTCAATAATCGCAACAAGACCAGTAACGAACGGTTTAATCAATTTTTGGAGGGCTCGGAAAGTGTTTTACCCTATAAGGCTTTGATTAATAAGTAATTAGATGTAGTATCATCGAAAATAAGGATGCTCTATGAACGGTGGCTTTACGATAAGTAAATAATATAACTATTAGATACACTATAAAGTATAATTATATAGTTTTGTATGATAACGCATCGCCCTATCGTTAGGTAGGGTTCAGCTGTCTTTCGAGACAGCTTTTTTTTTACACATATATGTATGAGAACAGTATTTTATGTTGATGGGTTTAATTTCTATTATGGACTGAAAAAACAGAAAACAATAGATTCCAAATGGAAACTAGCCTATTGGATTGATTTTGTTAAACTTTTCGAACAATTTTTAGGTCATAACGATTCCTTAGTGCAAGTAAAATATTTTACTGCAGACCCTTTAAGTTCAGGAAAAAAATCAAGGCAAAGCGCTCTTTTTAAAGCTAATGACATCATTAACGGGGACAAATTCAAAATAGTAAGGGGTAAGTATGTAGACCGTGATTTTATGTGCCAAAATTGCCAAACCCACTTCACAAAACCTGAGGAGAAGAGAACAGACGTTAATATTGCAACACATTTAATAGGTGATTGCGCTCTAGGAAGTGTGGATAAAATTGTTTTAGTGACCGCTGATAGTGATTTAATACCGCCCGTTGAATTCATCAAAATTAACTTTAAAAACGTAAAGCTAAAGGTGTATTTTCCTCCTACAAGTTTTAGTACAGATTTAGCACATGCGAACCCAAATCCTAAAGTAATACTTTTAAAGGATAATTTTAAAAAGTTTGAAAATGCTGTAATGGCAGATACTGTTGTTAAAAATGATGGTTCGGATAGTGCAATAATTCCTGCTCATTGGAAATAATTAAATTTACCCCATGACCAAAAAGAAACCCATAAAACAAAAAAAAGAACGCGCTAAAAAGTACGAGGAAAAGCTAAAGATAAACACTTCTTTAGACGATGTACTGAAAGCCTCTGTTCCCAAAAAGAAAAAATAAGCACATCGTTTTTGACCGTAGGTCGGGGCCAACGCATCGACCATGTGCAAATGTTCCTTGAAATGCAATAAGTACTTAGCGGATCTATTCCCTATGCTCTGGTCGCCGAATTAGCGGCGGCGCAATCATTGAGTACCGAACTTGCAAAAAAAATTACTTCCCGGTAAGTCATATTTCTTCTTTTCTTTCTTGTCCCACTTTGTATATAGATGCCTTGATTACAATGCTTTATTCATTTTCAAACGGTAACAAACGTTTACAAACGAAAGTAAGCGCTTCCCAACCGAATCTTTTCCCAACACCGTTCTAGGTTTGCCTCGTCAAGTCAAGAAGGCTTCACAATAGCTAATGTTTCATTTAAAACCTTTAATTATGAACGCACTTAAAAATTCAGTACAGTTGATTGGAAACTTGGGAAAAGATCCGGAAATCGTAAACATGGACAACGGCAGCAAGCTCGCCAAATTTTCTATCGCCACCAGCGATAGTTATAAAAATGCCCAAGGCGAAAAAGTAGCGGATACCCAATGGCACAATGTGGTCGCCTGGGGGAAAACCGCGGAAATCGTGGAAAATTATCTGGTTAAGGGAAAACAGGTTGCCATCGAAGGCAAACTCATGCACCGTTCCTATGAAACTACGGAAGGCGAAAAACGCTATATCACCGAAATCCGATGTAACGAACTGTTGCTGTTGGGGAAATAGTCCCCTTAAAACGGTGTTGCAAACGAAGCGTAGCGATCCGTCCGTACCCTTATCGTGCGGACGAGTGGCTCGCTTTCCCCTCGAAATGCGATAGCATCAACGATGCTTTAGTCACTTATATGAATCTAGTTGTTTAGCGTTTTTATTTCGGTCCGATCATAGTTGCCGGATGCTCAACGAAACCATTTATTAAAAAAAATAATCATGGAAGATACAGTAACAAAAAACATACCTTCAATTATAAACAGCTCACACACCTTGGCGCAGGTGTTTCTGTTTTTTTTATTTTTCGAATCTTACACCATTTTTTTTAATGGGAAATCACTTTTGGGTTTAGCGTTTGCTTTGGAGCCGATTTTGCTGATGCCTTTTTATGGATTTTTATGTTTTCTCGGATGCAGTAGGTTTCTATGGGTTTTTCTTCCGATCGTAAAAAGTCCTTTTACCCAGACCCTAACCGATTTTGGGATCAACATAAACGAAAAAGTTTCCTTCACCCTGTTTTCACTGTTTTTCTTGACGGGTTTTTATCTATTTCTCGTCCTTAGGGCGCCCCAATTTTTACCTTTTCAAGACGATAAATTCGTTTTTTTAAACAATGCTTATGTGCTTTTCCATGGGGGAATATTGGTGCTAACGGGAATCGTAACATTTCTATCGAACGTGTATTCCAATGAATCAAAAACGAATTGATCTGTTACTGCCATCCGGTTGGTGTCGAAACCAAGTTCGATACCGTTTTGGGGTCGGTGCAATGCCGGAAGCACTACTATTTTGGAAAGAAGCCTGATTTCCGTAGTTAAGGGATGTTCGATTTGAACCATCCATGTTTTACGCGACCGGATGTTTTTTTCGAAAGGATAGTTGCGACAAAGCTCCGGGATCCGGGCTGGAGGCCGCAGAGTTTGTAAGACGGTTTTCCGTCGGAGACCTAAAATTCCTACGAAATGAGCCATAACAATTCTTGATACCAACCGAAATGATTATTGGCGAATTACATCTGACCATTAAAAAACAATAAATATTAAAAGATGAAAAAAATGTTCTTTGCTTTGGTCCCGTTTCTTTTGGAAAAGCAAAAGCAATGAACGGAAGGCCAAATGAAAGGATAAAGAACCGCTCAACAGCTTTCATTTACAATAAAGCCATTTACTAGCGCTATTTCAAAGTTAAAATGGTATTCGTTAAACGCTAACATAAGATACGTTATCAACACCACTCGGACTGACAACATTATTTATATTTTTACATCCCACTGATACACTATGCAAAACAAACTAAATTCCCTATTAAAAACCCACTTCGGTTACGATACGTTTCGGGTCGGACAATTGCCCATTATTGAACATGTTTTGGCCAAAAAGGATGTGTTGGCCATAATGCCGACCGGAGGGGGAAAATCCCTTTGTTTTCAGTTGCCGGCATTGGCCTTGCCCGGGACGGCCATTGTGGTGTCGCCCTTGATCGCGCTCATGAAAGATCAGGTAGACGCACTGCAGGCCAACGGTATTGCAGCGGCGTATTACAACAGTTCGCAAAGCCCGGAAACACAGGAACGTATCCGGGCCGAACTACAGGGGGGCAAACTCAAACTTTTTTACCTGGCCCCGGAAAGTATCGGTTGGTTCTCCGAGGTTTTCCAGGAAATCGATATTAGCCTGTTCGCTATTGACGAGGCCCATTGTATTTCCTCTTGGGGGCACGATTTTAGGCCGGCCTACACCCAGTTGAGTTCCCTAAAACAACGTTTTCCGAACATACCGATCATTGCCCTAACCGCCACGGCCGATCGTACCACCCAAGATGATATTTTGGAACAATTGGCCATACCTAAGGCTGCCCGCCATTTGTCTTCTTTTGATAGGCCCAACCTGTATTTGGAAGTGCGCCCCGCCCAAGATCGCATACCACAGATCATTGCGTTTTTAAGGGAACGATCGGCAGAAAGTGGGATCATCTATTGTTTGAGCCGAAAAAATACGGTCAAGATTGCCGAACGCCTCAACGATTCCGGTTTTTTGGCACGGCCCTACCATGCCGGTATGAATGCGCAAGATCGGGTGAAGACCCAGGAAGATTTTATAAACGATCGCGTGCCGATCATTGTCGCCACCATTGCCTTTGGTATGGGTATCGATAAAAGTAATGTACGCTGGGTCATCCACTACAACCTGCCCAAAAATATAGAGGGCTACTACCAGGAAATCGGTCGCGGGGGTCGGGACGGTCTTCCCGCCCATGCCCTTCTTTTTTACAGCTATGCCGATGTGGCCCAGTTGCGAAAGTTTATTGCCGATGGCGAGAACGCCACGGTGGAATACGCCAAACTGGAGCGCATGCAGCAGTTCTCCGAAGCCTTGAGCTGCAGAAGAATTGCCCTGTTGGGGTATTTTGGGGAACACCGGACCGAACCCTGCGGGGCTTGCGATATGTGCGACCGCCCACCGGATTATTTCGATGCCACCGTGCTCACACAAAAAATCTGTTCCGCGGTCGTACGCCTAAAGGAGCGCGAACCCATGGGAACCGTGATCGATGTGCTTCGGGGTGCCAAAAATGCGCAAGTGATGGACAAGGGCCTACAGCATATAAAAACCTATGGTGCGGTAAGGGACGTTTCCTGGCTACATTTACAGCAATACATGATCCAATTGCTGAACCTCGGGGTCTTGGAGATCAATTTTAGGGAAGGAGCACGTATCGGCCTCGCGCCATTGGCCAAAGAAGTATTGTTCCAAAACCGCAAAGTGCGATTGGCCGTACCGCTTACGAAAAAGGCTCCCGTAAAAACAGCGGTCGCCAAAAATGTAAAGCCCGATGGGCTGTTCGAAACCTTACGGGTATTGCGACAGCGCATAGCGACCGAACAAGGCGTGCCGGCCTATGTAGTATTCGGCGATGCCAGTTTAAAGGATATGGTGGCCAAACGACCGCGGAACGAACAGGATTTTTTGGCAATTTCCGGGGTAGGGGAGGCCAAATTACAGAAATACGCCAAGCCCTTTCTTGAAGCTATCGGTGCCCATATCGGTTCGGAAACCGAAAAAATCCCTACCCATAAACAGTCTTACAAGCTTTTTGCCAAGGGCCTTACCGTAGCCGAAATCGCCACGGAACGGAATCTAAAAGAGACCACCATCTATTCCCATTTGCAAAAGGCGCACAATGAGGGTATGGATGTAGACCTGGCCCAATTGATTCCGCCCGATTTTCTCAAGGAGGTGGAGGTCGCGCAAAGTGCATTGGGCGAGGTCGAAGGGGTAAAACCCTATTTCGATTATTTTAAGGAAGCGGTTCCCTATTGGAAAATCCGCATGGCGCTATACTTGCTTTCCGAAGTGTCCTAAACGACCCTTTGATCGCCGTGTCCACATCTTTCAATTAAGGGCTTTGATGTTGACCCAAGCTCGATCTTTTAGATATTTGCCCAAGAATAGCAATGGTATGGGGCCAAAATTTTATGAAAAATCCATTTTTCAGCAAAAAAACTGCCTGCAATACTATAGGATGTGTTATTTTCGAACAGTTCCGATGTCAAATTCATAAAATAGACCTGGAACCACAGGGCCGGACCTTTTTGTCCAAATACGAGTACTAAACGTAACGAAACGGTTCGCCGATAGCGTTCATAGGATGATTTTCTGTACATGGAAAGTTATTTTTTGTATCAGCGGAACCATCAAAAACCAAACACTATGTTATCGATCATTACTTTTTTGGGCTTTACGATCCTTGTGGCCGTAATAGCCTGGTATGCTACGCGCAAAACGAACGAAAATACCGCTGATGGGTATTATTTGGGTGGAAGGAGTTTAAGTGCCATCACCATCGCCGGATCGTTATTGCTGACCAACCTTTCCGCCGAACAGATCGTTGGACTCAACGGCCAGGCATTTTCCGAGGGAATTTTGGTTATGGCTTGGGAAACGCTAGCGGCCATTGCCATGGTAATTACGGCCCTGTTGCTACTACCGAAGTACATGACAAAAGGGGTAACCACCATTCCCGAGTTTATAGAAGGCCGTTTCGACGAAAATACCAAGGCCATTCTTTCCGTATTGTTTCTCATCGCTTTTGGCATAGTGCTATTGCCCACGATTTTGTATGCGGGATCCAAAGCGTTCATTACAATGTTCCAGTTGCCGGAAACCTTGGGCGTTTCGGAAACGGCCAGTTATTGGATATGTGTATGGAGTATCGGTTTGATCGGTATCGTTTACGCTATTTATGGAGGACTCAAAGCCGTAGCGGTATCCGATTTGGTCAATGCCATAGGGCTGTTGGTAGGCGGGTTGTTGATTCCTTTTTTCGGACTGTTGATGATCAGTGACGATAATACCGTAATGGGGGGACTAACGAAATTGTGGACCGACAATCAAGATAAATTCGATGTTACCGGCGATATTACCTCTTCGATTCCGGTCGGAACTATTTTTACCGGAATGATGATCGCGCAGATCTATTATTGGGGAACCAACCAGTCCATACTGCAACGGGTGTTCGGGGCAAAAAGTCTTGCCGAAGGGCAAAAGGGAATGTTGTTGGCCGCCTTTGTCAAGTTTTTGATTCCGGTAATCGTAGTACTGCCGGGTATCATTGCCTTTAACATGTTCGGTTCCGAACTTAGCGATGCCGATGCATCCTATCCGGAATTGGTACGAAGGGTATTGCCCGTAAGTTTATTGGGCTTTTTCGCCGCCGTGTTGTTCGGGGCCATATTAAGTTCTTTTAATAGCCTACTGAACAGTAGTGCCACGCTTTTTGGTTTTGATCTTTATAAAAAATTCTTTAGGCCCGATGCCACGGAACTGCAAACGGTAAAGGCGGGGAAACGGTTCGGTTTGGGACTGGCCATTGTTTCCATGACCATAGCCCCTTTTATCGGCTATGCTCCGGACGGACTGTTCTCCTATATCCAACAAGCCTTGGGAAGTTTGAGCGTACCGATTTTGGCCGTTGTGGTCGTGGGTATCGTTACCAAGAAGGTTCCGGCCATAGGCGCAAAATTCGTTTTGGTAGGGGGCGTGATCATGTACTTGATCAGTTTGATAGGTTTGGGCCCGGTAATGGTGAGCAACGCTCTGGAAAAAGCGGCCGCCAATGGAATTACCGATGCTGCCGAATTGGCGGTAATCAAAGCCGAGGCCTATCCGCACTTTTTACACGTTATGGGCATTCTATTCGTTGTGAACATCATCATCATGTTGGTGTTCGGTGCAATTCGGCCCAAAACAGAGGTGTACGTACCCAAGGTCACTACCGCCATAGATACCACCCCTTGGAAATATGCCACCTTGGTAGGCATACTGATCATTGCATTAGTGTTGAGCACCTATTTTATTTTTTAGAAGGTACCGTAACACTGGAATGCGTTCCTCCTTGGTTCGGCCATAGCACCGTTGATGAAGATTTTTGATTTTGATATTGAAAAAGGGATATACCGCTTTGAAAGTAACGGCCTGTATACGGAACCGCACGCGCATCCCGTAGTGGAAATCGTTACCGCGCTACAGGGTACTTTTTCTTTGGAATGCAATGGACAACAGACCGACGGCCTGGTTTTTGCGATTGTAGATGCCAATATAGCACACCGGCTTGTTTCTGAAAATGCTAGCCTAGGCATGTTGATGCTGGAAAGTCATAACGGGTTATTGACCGAATACTTTAAAGCCAAAGGGCTGCTTTTGGATGAGGGATGCTGTCTCAAAACCGAATGTGCCGAAAGGAAGCTACTTTTTGAGGCGATACATGCGGTGGCCGTTTCGGCCGACTTAAAAACGCCGACCGATAAACGAGTTGCGCAATGTATCGATGATATTCAAACGCATACTTCGGAAAAGGACCCCGAAGTAAAAACGTTGGCAGCCAAGGTAGGGCTGTCCGATAGCCGACTATCGCATCTCTTTAAGGAACATATCGGTATTTCCATCAAAAAGTACTTGGTATGGGACAAGTTGCGCCGGGCGATGTATGGATTTTTGGATAAAGAAGGCAACTTTACCACAGTCTCCCTGCAGGGCGGCTTTTTTGATCAGGCCCATTTTAGCAATGCCTTCAAGAGTGTTTTGGGCATCGCGCCATCAAAAGCATATCGCAATAGCAGCTCCTTACAATCCTAACCCCGGTAGCAACCCTATTTTTGTCCAAAACCATTTCTGATTTTAAACTATTGTAATGGACAAACAACTAAGAAGGATACTAAAAAATGATATTCCCGCATTAAAAATGGTATTGGATTCCAGTGGTCTGTTCCCTTCGGATTTGTTGGACGATATGATTTCGGGCTATTTGAACGACCCCTCTTCGACCGACATTT
This sequence comes from Maribacter sp. 2-571, assembly GCF_050589625.1. Lineage (NCBI taxonomy): Bacteria > Pseudomonadati > Bacteroidota > Flavobacteriia > Flavobacteriales > Flavobacteriaceae > Maribacter > Maribacter sp. 2-571. Next base: position 13,561 of record NZ_JBNGOP010000034.1, read on the forward strand.
GGTTCACCGCGCTTGTCGACGATACTCCCATCGCTATAGGGTATTGCGCTCCGGAAAGGTTGACGGAAGGTACGTACAACCTGTACGCCATAGCGGTAGCAAAAATACATCAAGGTACGGGCATCGGTACCGAAATGATGACTTATATCGAAGGGCTCTTGCGCAAAAAAAAGGGTAGGATCTTGATCGTTGAAACTTCCGGAAAAGCTGATTTTGAACGGACACGCCAGTTTTATAGGACATGCGACTACACGGAACAGGCCGTTATTCCGGAGTTTTATGATGAAGGGGACGATAAAGTGGTTTTCTGGAAAAAACTGGGTTAATACCAGAATTGGTATAAAGCACTGATCCGTAAGGCGAAAAAGGTTTAGAAACGCATGCTGATACCAAAAGTGCCGGGACCAAAATTAAGGTCGTAGCTTACTTTTTTAGGGGTGCCGCTATTGTACTTTTGCGCGTACTTCTTATCCAGATACCTGTCGATGGCCTCTACCGTAAAAATACTCACAAAAACACTGAACGTGATATCCGAGAGCCAATGCTTGCCCTCCCAAAGTCTGGATACCGTGGGTATTGCCCCAAGGGTGTAAATCCCTCCTTTTATCCATTTGTTTTTAAACTGTTTGGCAATGGCATGGGCGTTGGTCATCGCCAATATGGCATGCCCCGATGGAAAGGAATGAAATTCCCGATCACCGCTCCATAAAGGTTTATAGGTGTCCTTATTGCGCCCGCTTAACGGTCTGGCCCTTCCGATGGCCGATTTCATTACCTGTTGTAAAAACCCGGCGGCAGTGGCAGAGGAAATGAGCAGCACTCCGGTACGCCGTAATTTTTCATCTTTCGCGACCAGACCGGTAAGGTATACCGCGCCCGTTAAAATATAGTTGTTGCTGGGGCTTCCATATTCAAAACCGTAATCTCTTACCACTTTAGGGACATTGTCCCGTATGCCGCGCATGTATTCGCTGGTAGAATCGTCAAACAAATATGCGGTTCCGGTAGCGCCTACCACGATAGCGGCATCGGTCCATTGGGAACCTTGCCAGTGCAGTGGGCGGCTATAAGCATAGCCAACGCCCTTAAAAACGTTACCAAAGTCGTATTTGGCCATGTCCCAACGCGTTTCAACAGTGTCTATGGCAATTTCCTGAGCGCAGATGCACAAGGGGAAGGTCAAAAGAAAAATACAACGGAGCAGTCTCATAGGGTAGTGGTCGGTTTCAAAAATAACGTTTCAAAAATTACGGATCGGCTGCAAAACACACAAAAAGTAGTCGGATAACTACGGTTTTGGTATGCTAACGAACACAGGGTCTGTCAAGGTTTGAAAAAAATCGTCCAGAATCGGTGTCTTTTCAAAATTTTCCCAAACGGTAATTTTTCTTGGGTTGTCGGGCCGTGCCACCCATTTGTCGTCGATCAATATGGGAGCGGGAATTTGCGTTGCCGTACCCCAGGAAGGATCTTTTAATACCGCTAGGGCCACCATATCGAAAAGCGCGCGGGAGTTTTTGGGGCCTACCATGGAAACATGATCAAAAATATGCTCGAAAAGGTTAACGGAGTAATCGCCAAAGGTGGAAAAAGTGCCGCCATGCCTTCCCGTTATGGGTTCCGTTGCGATCGGCCCCAAACCGGGCATTTTTTCACCGATTTCTTGCTTGGTGACCGAAACGGCGTCGCTACCGGAAGGTTTTCCATAGCGTACGGTTACCATTTCAAACGGAATACTGCTGTTCAGCACGTAGTTCATGGCTATGGTGTCATTATTCTGGTTGTACTCCCCTGGTTCCGGGTAATTGCTTCCCAGCCAAACAATACGGCTACGCTTTGCAAAGGAAGGGTCTTTCTTTAGGGCCAGGGCAATGTTGGTCAATTTTCCCACGGCCACGATAACCACGGAGTCCTTCTTGGATGCTTCCAAAATAAAGTCGACGCCTTCTTGGCCATCATACTGCAGGGGATTAAAATTTTTACTAATGGTTTCAAAATTTCCGTCGGCACCTTTTAAAAGCGGAATGGAGTCCTTTAAATTGCATAGTTGTAAAATACGTTCCGCCTCATCATAATGGCTTTGTATTCCCGCTCCGTTACGAGTGGTATTTACCGTAATGCCCCGTACATCAAAGGTTGCTCCGCTCATGAGCATATATGCCAGCGCATGCTGATCATCGAGTTCGTTGTTGGCATCCGTATCAAAAATGAGTTTTATTTTTTTTGTTGCCGTTACGGTATCCGTGGAGACCGTTTCTGGCGGTGTTTCAGCAGCTTTGGGACCATCTTTACAAGCGATCGTGGAAAGGGACAAAACAATGAGGCATCCAAAAAACTTCAAAATTTTCATCTGTTTATATTTATTGTTTTTTAATGGTCAGATGTAATTCGCCAATAATCATTTCGGTTGGTATCAAGAATTGTTATGGCTCATTTCATAGGGTATGGTTATGATCGACCCGAAAATACAAAATAAATGATGGAAGTAGGGAGGGCGGAACGGTCGCAATGCTTTCCGCCATGCGATAACAGAATTCCGAGAGAAAACGAATGAAGGGAGTTAAGCTACCTTTTGTAACAAATCGAAACAAGGACACTTTTTACAGCGTTTGTGTTCTCCTTTTCGATATTTATCACAGCATTTGGATTTCAATTTGGTAGCACCAGATACTTTGGGCAAACGTATGGCCTTGTCGGCTTTTTTACGTTTTTTGGACTTCTCTTTTTTCTTTTTGCTACCCATTATCATCTGTAATAGGCTTCAAAAATAACTATTTTAATTAAATCTAAATAAGAACTTTTGTTAAAAACAACACACCCGATGTGGTGATGGGCTGTTTTCCCATGTCACATCGGGTGTGTTGTCCATTTCAAATGGTCTGGCGACCGTTATATTGCCGTCGCACTACCGGGCATTATTCACTAGGCTCGGCGGCCGCACTTTCTACAGCAATGAGTTTTACATCGCGATCGAACAGGTACAATCCGCCCTTGTCGTTTCCGATCAAGTTGATCTTATCCAATATGGTACGGGCAAGTGCTTCTTCTTCAATTTGTTCCGCTACGTACCATTGTAGAAAATTATGGGTCGCATAATCTTTCTCTTCAAGGCTGACATGTACCAGGTCGTTGATACTCTTTGAAACAAAAATTTCGTGCTGGTACAGTTCTTCGAACATTTTTTGAAAGCTTCCAAAATCGGTTTTTGGCGCTTTCAGGTCCGAAATTTTGGCGTGGCCGCCCCGCTCGTTCACATATTTAATGAGCTTTAACATGTGTTCACGCTCCTCGTCGGAGTGTTTGTACATAAACTGTGCTATTCCTTCAAGACCTTTTACCTCCGCCCATGACGCCATGGAAAGGTAGGTCTGCGACGATTCCGCCTCTACCCTTATTTGGCCGTTGAGGGCCGTTTCTAATTTATCTGATAACATAATTGAATATCCTTTATTACAAAGTTACGCATTATAACGCATGTTTACAGCGCATTCACATGGTTTTAGAAGTAGATTTTTTGTGCTGCCCGGAAGGTATTTGCATGTGCTTCCACTATGGTTTTGATTTCTGGGGAATACCCACCGCCCATGCTGCATTGCACCGGAATTTGATGGTTTTTACAGGTCTCCAGTACAAATTCGTCCCGTTGCTTGCAACCCTGTACCGACATCCCCAAAGTACCCAATTTGTCGGTCGCAATGACATCTACCCCGCAGAGATAAAAGATGAAATCCGGGCGTTGTCGGGCAATCAGTTTTGGAAGCGTTTCGGTTAAAATGGACAGGTAAGTGTCATCATCGGTTCCCTTTTCCAAGGCAATATCGAGGTCGGACCGTTCTTTTTTGAACGGGTAGTTTCCCGCGCCGTGTATGGAAAACGTAAATACGAAAGGGTCGTTCTGAAATATTTCGGCGGTTCCATTGCCCTGATGCACATCTAGATCAACGATCAATATGTTACGGGCATAGTCCTTTGCCTGTAGGTATCGTGCCCCTATGGCCTGATCGTTGAGCATACAAAAAGCCTCTCCATGATCGGTGTAGGCATGGTGCGTACCGCCGGCAATGTTCATGGCGATACCATGTTCCAAGGCATGCTCGCAAGCGCGCATGGTTCCATCGGCGATAATACGTTCCCGTTCCACAAGTACCTCCGATAGCGGAAAGCCTATTTTGCGGGCTTCCTTAGGTGGTATTTTAATGTTCAACAGGTCGTAAAAATAGTCGGGGTCGTGTACCGCAACAATGTATTTATCGTTCGGTAGGCCGGGCTCAAAAAAATGCTCCGGCGTACATGTGCCTTCATGCAATAATTGTTTGGGCAACAATTCGTACTTGAGCATCGGAAACCGATGTCCCTCCGGCAATGGGTGTTTGTAGATGGGATGGAACGCTATTTTTAACATACAACATGCCGCAGTTTAGGGTGCGGCCTGTCCCGTAAAGATAAGGTGTGCCGAACATACCGACAAGTACGATCTCTCGTTGTATTTTCCATAAGGATGCGTTTGAAAAAGCAATGTCCATTTTGAAATAATAGTACCTTTGTGGGAATGAAAACGGCGATTACCCAGGATATCGACTATTGCGCAGCATTGTTGAAAGCGAACCGTTTGGTGGCCATACCGACCGAAACGGTATACGGCCTAGCGGGTAACGCCATGGAAGAAGCTGCAGTAGCGAATATTTTTGAATTAAAGGGAAGGCCCCGTTTCAATCCGGTGATCGTCCATATCCATAGTTTGTCGCAGTTGGACGGCCTTGCCCAGAATGTTCCCGAAAATGCAATGCGATTGGCAAAAGCCTTTTGGCCGGGATCACTCACTTTAATTTTACCTAAACATGCCAAGGTTCCCGATATCATTACTGCGGGAAAACCTACGGTGGGCATTCGCATGCCCGATCATCCCTTGACGCTGGAATTGTTAAAAAAGCTGCCGTTTCCGGTAGCGGCACCCAGTGCGAATCCTTTTACTCGGGTAAGCCCTACCACGGTGGAACACGTATCCAATTATTTCAATGGTCGTATTCCGGCTATATTGGACGGTGGTCCCTGTTCGGTGGGCTTGGAGTCGACTATTGTGGGATTTGATGGCGAAGCGCCCATTGTGTATCGGAAGGGCGGTATTTCAGTAGAGGATATCGAGGCAACGGTGGGGAGTGTTACCTTACTGTTGGAAAACGAAACGACACCACAGGCACCGGGCATGCTGTTGAAACATTATGCGCCCCGTACCCCATTGGTCGTGAGTGCCGATGTGGATGCCACCATAACGGAAAACACTTCAAAAAAAGTCGGTGTGCTTTCGTTCTGTAGGGATAGCTTTCCCCAAGCCGCTTTGGTAAAGGTGCTTTCGACTGGCGCAAGTATGGAAGAGGCTGCCCAAAACCTTTTTGCAAGTCTTCATGAGCTGGACCGGGCCGGTCTCGATCTTATTGTTGCGGAGCGTTTTCCCGAGAAAGGGTTGGGCCGCAGTATCAATGACCGACTGCATAGGGCCCAAAATTGAGGTTCTCGTCGTAGTCCACCCATAAAAAAGCTGCAGGGTTTATGTGATAGGGACCTTAGATTGTTACGATACACTCTCGAACTCTCGGTGGTCCCGCCAAAGTTGTGGATTACGAAGGGTGCAATGCCAATTGGATCCGTTTTCGGGGAAGGTCCACTTCCAACACTTTTACAATAATTTGCTGGTGCAGGTGCACATGGTCGTTCACATCCTTTACAAAGCGGTCCGCAAGGTTGGACACATGGATCAATCCACTTTCCTTTATTCCAATATCCACAAAACACCCGAAATTGGTAATGTTGTTCACAATACCGGGTAGTAGCTGTCCCGATCGCACATCCCCTATACCACGGATGTTTTGGTCAAAAGTGAAGACTTTTGCCCTTTCTCGTGTATCCAGTCCCGGTTTTTTGAGTTCCTTTATAATATCTTCTAAGGTAGGCATGCCGATATGTTCCGTACAGTACTGCTGCAGGGGTATCGCCTTCAGCACCGTTTCATTTCCGATCAGTTGGTGAAGATCTAGCCGTTGGTCCTTTGCCATCTTTGCTACCACCGCGTAACTCTCGGGGTGTACCGCGGAGTTGTCCAAGGGGTTTTTTGCTTCCTTGATGCGTAAGAACGCCGCGCCTTGTTCAAAGGCCTTTTCTCCCAATCGCGGTACTTTTTTAATATCGGCCCTACTGGTAAACGCCCCATTTTTATTGCGATGGGCAATGATGTTATCGGCCAGTTTGGGACCGATACCGGACACATAGCCCAATAGGGACGGGCTTGCCGTATTGATATTGACCCCCACTGAGTTTACGCAGCTTGCCACAACGGTATCCAAAGACGTTTTCAGCTTCGCCTGATCGACATCATGTTGGTATTGCCCGACACCGATCGATTTTGGGTCGATCTTTACCAGTTCGGACAAGGGGTCCGCCAGTCTGCGTCCTATGGACACCGCACCCCGAACGGTAACATCATAATCGGGAAATTCCGATCGGGCAATGGAAGAGGCGGAATAAATGGAGGCACCCGCCTCGCTGACGACGAACACCGCCACGGTATTTTTAAAGGGAACTTGTTTTACCAGTTGTTCCGTTTCCCGTGAAGCCGTACCGTTACCAATGGCAATGGCTTCTATTTTGTACGCATCGCATAGGGAGTTTATTTTTTTTAGGGCTTCCGAGCGTTTTTTCTGGGGTGGGTGCGGATATATGGTTTCGTTATGGAGGAGGTCGCCCTGTTCGTTCAGGCACACTATTTTACAGCCCGTACGGAACCCGGGGTCAATGGCCAGGATTCTTTTTTCTCCCAACGGGGCGCCTAACAGCAACTGCCGCAAGTTTTTTGAAAAAACCGAAATGGCCGCTTCATCCGCCTTTTCTTTGGCTGCCTTTAGGTGCTCTTTTGAAAGTGAAGGGAACAACAAACGTTTATAGGCATCTTCCAAAGCCAATTGTATCTGTGCGTTGCAGGAATTGTTCGATTTGATCAAACGGGATGCTATTTTGTCTAAGATGTACTCCTTGTCGATTTCGATTTTTAAACGAATAAATTTTTCGTTTTCGGCCCTTAAAATAGCCAATAAACGGTGTGAGGGGCATCGTTTTAAAGCTTCGCTCCAATCAAAGTAATCCCGATATTTTTGGGCCTTTTCTTCTTCTTTTGCCGTGCTGATGACTTTGGTGGTGAGTTGTGCGGATCGTTGTAGTTGATTACGGATCAGGTTTCGGATATCGGTACGTTCATTGATCCATTCCGCTATGATGTGCCGCGCCCCTTCCAAGGCGGCTTCCGCATTGGGCACATTCCCTTTACAATAACGTGCCGCAGTGGCTTCGATATCGGGGGCATTTTGGGCCATAATCATTTTGGCCAAGGGTTCAAGCCCATTTTTGCGCGCTACTTCGGCCTTCGTTTTTTTACTTTTTTTGAACGGTAGGTATAGGTCTTCCAGTCGCGTAAGGTCATAGGTAGACGCGAATTTCTCCCGAAGTTCGGGGGTCAGTAGTTGCTGTTCTTCCACCGCTTTTATAATGACCGCTTTCCGTTTGGCCAAGGTTTCATATTCCCCTTTGTACTTAACGATGGTACCGATCTGTACCTCGTCCAGATTTCCCGTTTTTTCCTTTCGATAGCGCGAAATAAAGGGAACGGTACACTCCTGATCCAAAAGTTCAACGGTATTTTGAATGCTTTTTTCGGGGAGCTGGGTCTGTTCTTTGATGTATTGGAAGAGCGTCATTGACTAGGCGAGGTGAGGGGAGGTCTGTTTTCTTGCTAAAATAAACTATCGCTGGGAGACGCCAAAGGGTTTTGTGGGTTGATGGTTTCACTTCAGTTCGGAATGTCTAGGCCTTCCTAGGTTCTCGACTGCGCTCGAAGTGACATTTACGGTTCCAACCTCTGGAACTTTAAGGTGCTAAGCCAATAGATAAACTCACTAACTAATCCCCGCCCCATTACCAACACCATCTTCGTCGGGATTGACAAAAACTAGTTTTCCATCTGCGTTTTCCGTCATCAAGATCATTCCTTCACTTTCCACGCCGCGGAGTGCCCTTGGGGCGAGGTTTACCAATACGGTTACCTTTTTGCCTATAATCGCCTCGGGGGCAAAGCTTTCCGCAATACCGGAGACTATGGTGCGGGTGTCCAAACCAGTATCGACCTGCAACACCAGTAATTTTTTGGTCTTTGCCATTTTTTCTGCCGACACAATGGTCCCGACCCGTAGATCCAGTTTTGAAAAATCGTCGAAGGCAATGGTGTCTTTTTGCGGCATAGGTTCTTTTTGGGCGTTTTCGTTCGCTTTTTTGGTCGCTTCCAATTTTTCGAGCTGTGCTTGGATTTCGGAATCTTCCACCTTGCGGAACAAGAGTTCACTTTTGTGAATGCGATGTGCCGCCGGAAGCAAGGTTTCTTGGGAAGCAACAGCATCCCAGACCATACCTGAAGGGCCGAGCTCCATATTCAGCATTGTTTTTAATTTTTTGGACGTAAATGGCAAAAAGGGTTCGCTCAACACAGCGAGTCCCGTTGCGATCTGTAAGGCAATGTACATGATGGTCCGTACGCGACCTTCGTCATTCTTGATTACCTTCCAGGGCTCCTCATCGGCCAAGTATTTATTTCCCAAACGGGCCAGGTTCATTAATTCTTGACCGGCTTCCCTAAAGCGATAGCGTTCAATGGAACGTGCAATTTTTTCGGGAAAGGTCTTCATTTGGGCCAAGGTATCCCTATCGACTGGAGTGAATTCCTCCGGATTCGGTACCGCTCCCTCATAATACTTATTGGTCAAAACGACCACCCGATTGATGAAATTCCCAAAAATGGCGACCAGTTCGTTGTTGTTTCGCGCTTGAAAGTCCTTCCAGGTAAAGTCGTTGTCCTTTGTTTCCGGGGCATTGGCAGTTAGGGTATAGCGCAAAACATCTTGCATTTCGGGAAACGCCTCGAGGTATTCGTGCAACCAAACGGCCCAGTTTTTGGAGGTGGAAAGTTTGTTGCCCTCTAAATTTAAAAATTCGTTCGCCGGTACGTTTTCGGGTAAAATATAGTTGCCCTCGGCCTTTAATATGGCCGGAAAAATGATGCAGTGAAAAACGATATTGTCCTTTCCAATAAAGTGGACCAGTTTGGTGTCCTTATCTTTCCAATAGGGTTCCCAGGCCTTTCCTTCCCTTTCGGCCCATTCCTTGGTAGCGGAGATGTAACCTATGGGCGCATCGAACCACACATAAAGCACCTTGCCCTCACCGCCCGGTGCCGGTACGGGAATACCCCAGTCGAGATCACGGGTAACCGCTCGTGGCTCCAAACCGCCATCGATCCACGATTTACATTGGCCATAAACGTTGGCTTTCCAGTCGTTTTTGTGCCCCTCTAAAATCCACTTCCGTAAAAAATCCTCGTAGCGATCGAGCGGTAAAAACCAATGTTTGGTTTCCTTTAAACTGGGCACATTGCCCGTTATGGTCGATTTTGGTTGTATAAGATCGGTAGCGTTCAACGACGAACCACAGTTTTCACATTGATCGCCATAAGCTTCTTCGTTTCCGCACTTGGGGCAGGTTCCGGTGACAAAACGGTCCGCAAGAAACTGTTGGGCTTCCTCATCATACAACTGTGCGGTGGTCTCCTCTATAAAATCCCCTTTTTCGTTCAGGGTCGTAAAAAATTTCGATGCGGTTTTATGGTGTATTTCGGCCGAGGTACGGGAATAGTTGTCAAAGGTAACCCCGAAGTCTGAAAACGATTTTTTGATGATGGCGTGGTACCTGTCGATAATGGCCTTGGGCGTTACGCCCTCTTTCTTGGCCTTCATGGAAATGGCAACACCATGTTCGTCACTACCGCAAACGAAGAGTACATCTTTCCCCGTACCCCGCAGGTAACGGGCGTAAATATCCGCAGGTACATATACACCGGCCAAATGACCGATATGGATGGGCCCGTTGGTGTAAGGTAAGGCGGCCGTGATGGTATAGCGTGCAGGTTTTGATCTGTGTTCCGACATTGCTTCGTTTATTGAAGGCACAAAAGTACTGATTTGGTCCGATACCACTTTGAAATGGAATTAAAATAACGGATTCCATAACCGCAGTTTTGATAGACAAGGGAAAGTGCAGTTCATCGAATTTTTGGTTTTTGAAGGGGTCACTCGTCGAAGAAGTATACGAAAGTTGCCATAACATAGTTTTATTTGTAGGAAAAAACTTAACAAATCAATAACTATGAGCAATGGTAATCCCAAAAAATTAAAACTTGCAAAGGCCTTATTGGAAACAACACTTTTGACCGAGGCTACGCTACCCGAGAATGAGGGACAGACCAGGGTATATCGGAAAAAGAACAGTCGGGTTAAAAAAGCGTTGAATTTTGAAACTGGTAAAAACAAATCAAAACTCGGCTGATAAAACGGGAATACCGTTCCCCTAAAATGAAAAAGCCTTCGAATGCTCCATAATAGGATGCGGTTCGAAGGCTTTTTTTACGTTGGGGGCAATACCATTTTTGTTTTAAAATTACCCAAATAAAAAGCAAAAAGGGTATAACTTCGATTCGAGGACGAAATGGGTGTTTTCCTTAGTTTATGCGACCATCACCGATTTGCTCATTTTTTGATCTTGAACTTCAATACGGTAAATGTATTTTCCGTTCGCCAAATGCGATGGAATACGCTCCCGAATATTGATTTCCGTAGATCCTTCCATCATCATTTCATTGAAAACGGTCCCTACTTTTTGTCCGAGGATATTAAAAAGTTGAATATCCACATGGGCGCTAAAGGGCATTTCCAGATAAATATGGGGCGTACTGTCGGTCGGGTAGAACGGTTTGTGCACCACGGCATCCAACAGTGCCGGATTCGGATTTGTAGGGTCTACCGAATCTGGTTGGGTCGGTACGGTGGGTTCGCCATCGCTATAAGCGATATCCGCAAAGTCCACACCACTACAATTGAACCCTAAGTTGATGGGTGCATAGGTCTTTTCATTGAGGTATACGAATTCTTCCACCAAGGGAACGTCGATACAGAGCCATTCTGCCATAACGGTAGCATAGAGGTCCCTAAAATCCATGGTAATATCGAGATTTCCACGGCCATCCCCTTCGGTAACATCGGGGTGTTCGCCAACAAAGGCACTTCCGTTAAGCCCGTTCCCAAAGAATAGGGTGGGTGCGGCTTTACCGTGATCGGTACCATTGGATCCATTTTCGAAGATGCGTCTCCCGAATTCGGAGAACGTCATGCTCAATACTTTTTCGTCTTGCTGGGTAAAGGCGAGATCATCATAAAAATTATCGATAGCCACCGATAGGTTCGTCATCAATCGTTCGTGGGCCAACGGCTGATTGCCATGGGTGTCAAAGCCGCCAATGGATATCATATATACCTTGGTGCCCAGGTTGCCTTTTATCAGACGTGCCAATAGGGCAAGCTGCCTTGCAAAACCATTGTCTTGATATTCAATCTCGTTCCTGCCCGCTTCATAGGCTTCGTTTATTTTTCCGGCGTAATCATAGGTTACATTGGCAACACCTCTTAAAAAACGCAATTGGTCGCCATACATACATTCGTCAAAAAGGGCCTGTTCCACATCGTATTGTAATCCTCTGGAAGCAATTTCTTCCAACTGATCTACATTGGAGGCGGTGAACGCATAGTTGGTTTCATCGCCTTGAAAAACAAGATTTCCAAAACTTCCGATCTGTACTGCCGCCGGCGCATCCGGTCGACCTCCACGCATTAGATAGTTGGGATATAAGTTTTCAAAATGACGCCCCATCCAACCGGTATTGAGCCCGGAAAAACCGTTGGTCTCCAAATCGCAATTGGCAAAAATATCCGAACCGGTAAAATGGGAAAGGCTTTGCCCTTCATATCCTACACCGTGGACGGCCTTGAACTGCCCTTCGTCCCACATGGACTGTAACGACTTCATATAGGATGGAACCCCGAACTCGTCGGTGAGCTTTAAAATTTTACTTTCGGGAATATAGATGTTCGGCCGTGCATTGGCGTAGGCATCGAACTGCGCTATCGGCATTACGGTGCTGAGCCCGTCATTACCGCCGGACAAACGGATCAGTATCAAAATATTATCGGTTTCGGCCGATGCAATGGCCTGGGTAAACCTAGAGGGGGCCGATGCGGAAAGGTAATTGCTGCCCAAAAGCATTGAACCACTTCCGGCGATTCCCAAAGCCTGTAAAAATGAACGACGGCTCCACGCTTTGTGTTCGTCATCGTGACCTTCGTGTTCTTTCCCCATATGAGGGGTATTGTCATGTATATTGCACATAATCGTAGGCTTATTTTAGTTGAAATTCGGGTTCACTTACCATATGGATCAAAAGATCTCTCACTTGTATCGGAGCCCTTGGAAGGGTCATGTTCCAAGAGTTGTTCTGATATACCATATCAGGTTCATACTCTGCTCTAAAGGTGTCAATGGCGGCACTATAGTCAACCGCGGTGAGCAATCCTTTGGGGGTCAGTTTGTCAATGATGGCACGGGCCACTTCGTCGGGATCGTTGGTCGTGGCACCGTTGGGTCCCGTTACCGCAATACCAAAAGCTCTAAATTGTTCTTGGTTCTCGTTCCAGAAGGTTTCTATCAGCATTTCGCAGGTGATCCATCGTCCGATAATAAAATTGGTGTTGATCCAGGTACGGTCCCGTTGCCATCCGGCAACATCTACCGGTGAAAAGAGTTCCTGGCCCAAAAGTTCACAATGGTCGTAAATAGTTCCCAAAGTGTCATCATTATAGGCAAATCCTGTTTCGGTAAGGAGGTTTAAGTACAGATCATAAGGGCTTTTGATAATGACCCCCACAGTAGTGTCGTCAAAGAAATGTTGACTTTTAAACAATTGTCGCAATACCGGCGCAATTTCAAAATTATTCGCCAGCATGGTATTCGCCAGTTCTTCCACAATGCCCTGAGGGTGTCCTACGGCGTACGTGCCACCGGGGTTATATTCTTCCCGTTTGCTATCGGGGTGCACGAAAAACTCATATAGTTTGTTACAGATGAACCGGGCAATGGAATCGCCCCGTTGTTCGAAGAGAATGTTGATCACATCATCATACTCCCAGTTTCCGCTTTGTCCAAAAATGGTTTTGGTGTCGGTATTAAATCGTTCCGGGTTAAAGGCGACCGGCGTACAACCGACTTCTCCACGTTCCACGTAACCGGTCAAGGCTTTGGCGGTCTCCTCAATATCGCTTTGATCGTATTGGTTTCCCTCACCCAAGGTAAAGAGTTCGTAAAGTTCCCTTGCGTAGTTTTCATTTGGTCTGTTCCCATTGTTGAAGGCACCATCCAAATAATAGAGCATGGCATTGGTCAGCCCAATTTCGCTAACGAAAGTCCGAAAGTTACCGAGGGCGTTACGCTGCAAGCAATCGGTATACTCCGCTAAAAAGCCAGCACACTCGTACACGCGGTATTCCGTTACGAAATGGTTGAGCCAAAAGAAACTCATTCGGTCCTTTAAACCATTATCTAACAGGGCATTGATGTAGCCGTTGCGCCAATCGTTGACCTGTCCCCGGCGAATGGCCCTGGCCTGATCATCATCTTCCGGATAGTTGGCGTTGGTCCAAGCTGCCCAAGGGGGGGCGGCCATGGGTGGGGCGGCAACCGCCTGATCGACCAAATTGTCCACCAAGGCACCGGCATTGCTGTTAACGGCATTGCTTATCGTTTGTGCCGAAGCACTAAATCCCAATCTCCTATACAGGTGTGCCGCCTTGGTAGTATCCAAGGGAGTGGTGTACGGCACCAGCGTCGCAACATTACAGTTAACGAAATATTCCATAGTTTGTAGGCTTTAAGAACGTTCATGTGTGTAGGGATAAATTCTTAACGCTTAAACCTATTGGATAGTGTTTCAATCCTATTATTTTCGACGTACGGTTTGGGAATTTACGTAGAGAAACGCAATAGAGACGTTTAAATGCGTTTTTTTTCGATGAAATGCATTTTTTTAACATTTTAATAGATCCGTTTGGGTAAGCACAACGAGTTTGGAAAAGAAGGCGAAGCCATTGCAACTGCGCTTCTGGAAAAAAAAGGGTATCACATACGGGAGCGGAATTACCGATACCTAAAGGCCGAAATAGATATTATTGCCGAAAAAAACGGTATCCTGGCCATCGTTGAGGTACGCGCCCGAAGTACGGACCGTGTGATGTCGATCGCCGAAACGATTACCAAAAAGAAAATACAACTTTTGGTGGCCGCGGCCGATCATTATGTTACCGAAAAATCCTTAGCGGTGGAGGTACGCTTCGACATTATTGCGATTTTAAAGAACCGCTATCAATTTAAGGTCGAACATTTGGAGTCAGCTTTCTTTCATTTTTAAATATTTGTTTTATTTGTAACATATTGTTATATTTGCTTCAAATCGAAAAGAATGAAAACTATTTCGTCCGTCGTTGAGGATTACATCAAGAAAAAACCATTTTTGCAAAGTGCCTTGGCACAGGGCATCATCAATTTAACCTCTTTGTCCAGAATCGTAAAGCCGGAGATTCAAGATGAACTGGGCAAGGACGTGCGAAACGGGGCCATTGTCATGGCCTTGAAACGACTTTCGGACGATTTGGAATTTCGTGCCACCCATAAAATCGTAAAGGTGCTGAAGAATATTGGGGAGATTACGGTGCGGTCGTCCCTTACCGATTTTACTTTTTTGGTTTCGGATACCATTTTGGCGCAACAGGCGAAACTTATTGAAGTGGTGAACGCCAATCAAGACGTTTTTTACACTTCTTCCCGTGGGGTCAACGAAATGAACATTGTACTCAGCGATACCATGAGCGGTGAGGTAGAAAAACTGTTCAAGGCCGAAAAGTGTACTCAAAAAGCCGAGAACCTTTCTTCCATTACCGTAAAACTTCCTGCGGAGAACGTATCCGTTCCCGGAATTTATTATTTCATTTTTCAACGACTGGCCTGGGAGGGTATTGTATTGTATGAAGTTATTTCTACCACCAACGAATTTACGATATTGGTAAACGACGATCAGGTAGACATTGCTTTCAAGACCATTAAGGATTTAAAGACCCTTTAAGGCCGGCGCCATAAGTAGGGTCCGTACATGGTATTGGCAGAAAGAAAGGGTCAATTCCATTTTTGATATACTTTAATGGCCGTCGCTATCATTTCGGTCTTCCATGCTTCCGTTTGCCAATCGGTAAAACCTTCTCGAACATCCTCGACCTTACGCGCCTTGGAGAGCACCGTTTCCAGGTTCCGCTGTTGCCGGTAAAGGACCTCGTCGTTCCATGGGGTCTTTGGTGGAACCACGGTATTTCCCCAGGCTTTTTTCTGATGGTCTTTTGACGCGTTGCCAACGACCTGTTTTAATCTATAAAAATCCTTTTGAAAATGAAGCTGGTCTTTTTTTTCTTTAAAAGCGCTTCCCAACTGTTCCAATAGTACATATTCCAGATAGGGACATTTTTTAAGGACTTCCGGTAGCACCTCGAAAATCACCTCAGGTACGCCGCCATCGTGCGTATCCCTACGTATCCGTTTATTGTCCGGACCAATATGGTCCCAACTTCCACCTGAAACATGTATTTCCCTTACCAGATCCAACGGGTAGGACCCGATAAGCTGCATGATATCGATATTGAAATTATGGGCCTGGCAATAGCAGTTATGAAGGTCCAGGATCAGAAAGCCGTTAACCGGTGCCACCATTTTTGCCAGGAACGCCCCCTGCCGTTGTACATCGTCCTCGGTAAAGGCCAATGCCAAATTTTCTACCCCAACGGGAACTTTGGCGACCTCCTGTATACGCATCAATCGGTCTATGCCCAGGTTCAGCACATTGGTTGTCAAAGGTACGGGAAGTGGACATCCCCTGTGAAAATCACCATGGGTCATATACCCGAAGTGTGCAGTTAGCTGTTGGTAACGATGGGTGTTGCCCTCTTTTTTTAATGCGGTGATCCATTGGTCGTGTTCGGGGCTCCAGCGACCGTCCAATAGGGAAAAAAAGACCTCATGGCCCAATAGCCTGTCGGCCGCACCATATTCTTCAAGCATTTGATCGAGCCATAGAGGGGTGTGGGCGGCATCGGTAAGGGTGTCAAAAGACCACTCGATCACATCGATGTCCGCATTTTGGAAAAGGGGCAGTGTCGCTTGAACAAACGCGGGTTCCGTGGACAGTGCAATACCTACTTTCGGTAGTATGCCATCGTTACCCCCTTCCACACCCGGGGCAGTTGAAATAGAAATCAATTTCCGACGGCTTTTTGTCACCTTTTAAAGTATTGGGCCTTTTGGTGTTTTTCTGGTGAAGGCTATCCTTTTTTTGGTGGGCAATGGAATCCATAACGACACCTTTTTTCTTTGGAATCTTTTTTCCGGCCAAAGTATCGCCTGTTTTGATCGCAACGGAATCTTGTGCCATGGTAACGGCGCAGGAGGCCAGCATGGTGGTCAATAAAAAAGCGGATACTTTCATAAAAATAGGTTATGGTTTCTAACAAAAGGCTTCAAACGTCATACCAAACCTAAATGAGAGCCGTACATTAATCTTCAAGAAACGCCAATACGGCCTTTGCATTCTCCGGTTTTGCAACAATACGTTTCTCTTTGTCCAAAATAAAATAGGTCGGTGTTTTTTGTATGTCATATACCTTGGCATAGGTACTTTCCCATTTTCCCAAGGCGATCGCATGTTCAAAATCGGGCAAGATGGCCGATTGATTTTTCCAAGTATCCTCTCCTTCTTCAAGACCGACAGCTATTACCGTAGCAGCTGTATTGGTTTTCAATTTTTCGTGCAGGGGCGGTATTTCTTTAAGACAGTGGCCACAGGTACTGCTCCAAAAAATCAGTACCACGTATTTGTCGGTCGTAGTCGTGGTCAACCGTTTGGTTTCCTCTCCCGAGACCCATTCGATTTCCGGTGCTTTTTTTCCGATACGGAGCCGGTTGTCGGCAATAATGGTGTTAAGGGTCTCTTTGTCGTCCTTGCTTTCGGCGTTGGGTGTAAGGTAGGTATTCAAAACATGGTCCGATACGCGAGTTAGGTTTTGCGCCGCTGATCGCTTCCATATTTTATGAAATAGGGAGAAACGATAGGCCTTTGAACTTCCGTTCAGTTGCGTGTCGAGCACTGCTAGGTTTTCCTTGATCGTAGTATGGAACACTTCCCTATCGGTAAGGCTGTCCGTAGCCTGTCCCGTGAATATATAGTTGATGGCCTTCTCGCTCAACAGGTCCGACGCCTGAAGGTCGGGGTCGGAAAAATCGAGATAGTCAAAATAATGGACTTTTTTGTGTTTAATGTATTGCTGTTTTGTTTCCATACGCTCAGGAAAATAGCCTCTGTTGGCGGTGATAAAGGTATGGATAAAGGTGTTTTTTGTTAGTTCTTCATAGTAGTCCTGTCGTTCTTTCCAGGTTGCGGTCCGCTGTTTAAAAACGGACTTGCCGTCCGTGTCATTTTCGTAAAACGAAATAAGGTCGCGCTCCAGGGTGTCCATTTCCTTAAAGTAGGACAGAAAAAGTTTGTTTTCTTCAGAAGTGGAGAAGTGTACGCCTTGGTCCAGATCGAATTCCAAAACAACATCCTCGGTATTGCCGAACACGATATCAAAATAAAACTCCTCTTGGGGTATGGCATATACCATACGGTATATTCCGGGCTTCGCATTTTCGGGAACTTTCATTTCGAATTTTCCATCCTTGATACCGGTATCGGCGATATAGCTTTGTGCGGCAGGGGTAAGGCGGTATGCGATCAGCCAACTGAATTCTTCGGCGGGCGAAAAGGTTCCCGAAATGGTATGTTGCGCCCCCAGACCGAGCATTGCAAACAACATCACTATGGTCCATTTTGCTTTCATATCCTTAACAGTTCAAAAACCTTACCAATTGTATTCTAAAGATTCGCTATTCGGTTTTGCAACGAAAAGCCAAGACAACGTTGTCCGGTTAGCAGTATCCACGTGGAAATCTAAAGATATAGCCGATCGAACAAAAGCGCCAAATGCTTTAGGGCACCTCCCTTGAAATTCCTAATACGGCTCCATTTTTTCGAAAATACCGATTTGGGAAAACAACTCCGTAATCAAGGTGATTTCCTTTTGGTGCACAAAACCATCCGCTTTGGCCATTTCTTTTAACATCGTTGCCAAGGCCGCCTTTTTGGGCGAGTCCATTCTCCGTAAAATGATGTTGCCCTGTTCAGGGATGACGTTGCGGGCCGAAATAATGAAATTGGTATCGAAATCGATAACCTTCATCAGTTTGCCAAGGGCATTGATTTCCCCTTTATGGATGACGCCATCGGCCTGGATAACGGAATCGATAACGTGTACGATGGCCAATTTTTCGGATAATTCAAACTTCATGTCCATAGATTTAAGTATTGGGTAAGATAGCCTCTTTTTCTTTGGATTCAAAAGGCTTCAAAACCGACAACCCCTTTTTTACCGAATTGATCGGTTCGAATACCAGCAGCAATCGCAGCCCATTTCGGGTCTTTTTTTCTTTTAGCCGACATTTTGCAGGGTTTTTTTGCGCGTATTGAAGCACCTTAGTGAAACCGGCACTTTGATAAAATTCCGATTGTTGATCGGCAATAAAGTAACCGATGAGCTTTCCTTTTTTCATCACCACCTTTTCCAACCCAATGCCATTTGCGATCCATTTGATGCGTACGGAATCCAATAGATCCAACGCTTGGGTAGGCAATTCGCCAAAACGGTCCTTCAGTTCGGCTTCAAAAGAAAGCAATGCGGTCTCTTCCTTGATCTGGTTCAATTCCGTATACAAGGTCAGCCGTTCCGTAATGTTATTGATGTAATCGTCCGGGAACAAGAGTTCAAAATCGGAATCGATCTGGGTCTCTTTTACATATACTTTTTCCTTTTGGCCCTCAACTTCGTCATAGAGTTCTTTAAACTCGTTCTCTTTGAGTTCGTCGATCGCTTCTGCCAGTATTTTTTGATAGGTTTCAAAACCGATCTCGTTAATAAAGCCACTTTGTTCCCCGCCCAAGAGATCTCCGGCACCGCGGATTTCCAAATCTTTCATGGCAATGTTAAAGCCGCTGCCCAAAGCCGTAAACTGTGCCAATGCCTCTATTCGTTTTCGGGCATCGGCAGTCATGGCCTCATAGGGAGGGGTAATGAAATAACAAAAGGCCTTTTTGTTGCTGCGGCCGACCCTTCCTCTCATCTGGTGCAGGTCGCTAAGGCCAAAGTTATTGGCATTGTTTATAAAAATGGTATTGGCGTTGGTCACATCAAGCCCGCTTTCCACGATAGTGGTGGACACCAGAACGTCAAACTCCCCGTTCATAAAAGCCAACATAAGAGTCTCTAATTTTTTACCGTCCATTTGCCCGTGGCCAACGGCGACCTTGACATCAGGAACTAGGCGCTGGATCATTCCGGCTACCTCCTTGATGTTTTCGATCCGGTTGTGAATGAAAAAAACCTGTCCCCCCCGTTGCATTTCATAACTCACCGCATCGCGGATGGTTTCTTCCGTAAACCGTACCACCCTACTTTCAATGGGGTAGCGGTTGGGCGGTGGGGTATTGATCACCGAAAGGTCCCTTGCGGCCATTAAACTGAATTGCAGGGTTCGGGGAATGGGCGTTGCCGTAAGGGTCAATACGTCTACATTTTCCTTGATCGATTTTAGCTTGTCCTTAACGGAAACACCGAACTTTTGTTCTTCATCCACGATCAGTAGTCCCAAATCCTTAAAGACCACATTTTTATTCACCAATTGGTGTGTTCCGATGATAATGTCCACCTTGCCCTCTTCCAACTGCAGTAACGTTTCCCTACGTTGTTTCGCGGTTCTAAAACGGTTGAGATAGGCCACCGTTACGGGCATTTCCTTTAAACGTTCGCTGAAGGTGCGGTGGTGCTGAAAGGCCAATATGGTAGTGGGCACCAATACCGCTACCTGTTTGCCATTGTCCACGGCCTTAAAAGCGGCCCGGATGGCAACTTCGGTCTTTCCAAAACCTACATCGCCACAGACCAAGCGGTCCATGGGCCGTTCGCTTTCCATGTCCCTTTTGATGTCTTCCGTAGCTTTGCTCTGGTCCGGGGTATCCTCATAAATAAAAGAGGCCTCCAGCTCATTTTGAAGGTAACTGTCCGGTTGGTACCGGAACCCTTTTTCCAAACGACGTTTGGCATAGACTTTGATCAGGTTGAAAGCGATTTTCTTGACCCGTGTCTTGGTTTTTTGCTTTAATTTTTTCCATGCCGTAGATCCAAGCTTATAAATTTTGGGAACGGCGCCATCCTTACCGTTGAACTTGGAAATTTTATGAAGGGAATGGATGCTGACATATAAAATGTCCCTTTCCCCATACATCAATTTAATGGCTTCCTGTTTTTTGCCCTCTACGTCTATCTTTTGAAGTCCCCCAAACTTACCGATACCATGGTCGATATGGGTAACGTAATCCCCGATTTCAAGTTTGTTCAGCTCTTTTAGGGTTATGGCCTGTTTTTTGGCGTAGCCATTTTTAAGGTGGAATTTGTGGTAGCGTTCGAAAATTTGGTGGTCCGTAAAACAAACGATTTTAAGGTCGTCCTCAATAAAACCTTGATACAATGGCAGTACGACCGTTTGGTACTGCACCTGTTCGTTTACCTCTTCGAATATGGAATGAAAACGTTTCGCCTGTTGCTCACTGGCGCAGAAAATGTACGTTTTATATCCTTCGGCCCTGAAATCGTTCAGGGTCTGGATCAGAAAATCGAACTTTTTATTGAAAGCGGGTTGTGGCCGTGTTGTGAATGCGAGGATCGGAGCGCCCTTTTCGGCCGTATCGGTATTTTCGCTCGTCAGGCATTGGAACGTATCGAGCTTCTTGGAAAATTCGTCCCCATTGGTAAAAAGCTTGGCCGGTCCCGCTTGCCGAACGGTTCCCGATAGCTCGGCAAAGGCTTTTTCGGCTTTTTCAAAAAAATCGTCCAACCGGTTGACAAGAACCGCGGTGTTTTTGGTGTAAATAAGGGTTTGGGGGGAAATATAACGCAAAAAACTCTCTCGGATCTCGTGCAATAGTTTGTTGGCGACATTGGGAATTATCGTTATTTTATTGACCGTATCGGTGGAAAGTTGCGTAGCGATATCGAATGTCCGCATGCTATCGATCTCATCTCCAAAAAATTCGATTCGATAGGGTTGGTCATGGGAAAAGGAAAACACGTCCACAATACCTCCTCGGACCGAAAATTCGCCCGGTTCTGTTACAAAATCGACTCTCTTGAACTTGTATTCGAAAAGGACCTCGTTTAAAAAATCGAGCGATAAGGTATCGCCAAGCTGTATTTTTAAGGTGTTCTTGTCCAGTTCCTTTCGTGTGACCACTTTTTCAAAAAGGGCATCGGGATAGGTAACGATGACCACCGCTTTCTTTTGGGAGTTGATGCGGTTCAATACCTCGGCCCGTAATAGCACGTTGGCATTATCGGTTTCTTCTATTTCGTATGGCCTTCGGTAACTTCCCGGATAGAACAGTACGTTTTTTTCACCCAACAACCGCTCCAGGTCGTTCAGGTAATAGGCGGCTTCTTCCTTGTCGTTATAGACCAATAAAAGCGGTCGCCCACTTTGTTCAAAAATAACGGATAATACAAAGGAGAGCGAAGAGCCCGTCAGTCCTTGTAACGTTATTTTTTGGGGTGTGGAAGTTTGGTTTTGGGCAATAAGCTCCTGCAGTTTCCCAAGTTTGGGAGACTGTGTAAATAGGTGTTGAACGGTGGCATTCGGCAATTCCCTAAAATTTGTGCAAAGATATGCCCTAGGTCGGGGCGACGCAAAAGAAGATCAGATTTTTATAACGCTGTTTTCCACGAGTGGAAATACTTGGTCGTCCGGTTTCGGTTGGAGTACGTAGCTGCCGGTAAACGCTCCAAAGGCGGGTAGGATGAGCTGGTGGGGCGATTTAAAGAAACAGGGGAGGCGTAGGGATTGCTTTCCCGCGCCCCGGAGCTTTACCGCAGGGTGTATGTGGCCCGAAAAGTTGAAAAAACCCTCCCGTTCTTCGGGATGGTGGGTCAGCAAAAAACCGTCCGAACGGATTTCGGAAACCGTACGGATCCCCAATGCTTTGTACTTTAAAGGTGAAATAATATCGTGGTTGCCGACCACCAGAACAATTTCGGCTACCGTTCCTTTGGTCCAGGTTTCGAACAACAGCCACTCCTTGTTTAGCGCGGAATGAAACAGGTCCCCCAAAAAGCAGATGAGGTCCGGGGCAAAAAAAGAAACCACTTCGTTCAAAAGTTCAAAATTTTGTGCTATCGCAGCTTGCGGTACCGCGGCACCAAATTTTCGAAAATGGGACACCTTTCCCAGGTGTACGTCACTGATCAACAGTATGCGTTTATCTTCCCAAAACAAAGCTCCCGAGGGGTGCATGACAAACTGCTGGCCCTGTATTTCAATCCAATGCGTTTCCAAGCGATAAAGGTACTAAATGCATTCTTGTTTATATGAACAGTAATTCCTACTTTGGGCGTTTAATCCTTTAAGTAAATACAAATGAAGAACATTACCATAATTGGAAGCGCAAATACCGATATGGTGGTTAAGACCGATCGTTTTCCGGAACCTGGAGAAACGATAATCGGGGGCGACTTTTATATGTTTCCGGGCGGTAAGGGCGCCAATCAGGCGGTTGCCGCTGCCAGGGCCGGTGGCGCGGTGCAGTTTGTATGTGCGGTAGGGGACGATCTTTTTGGTAAAAATGCGCTGGCGGGATATCAAAAGGAAAGCATAGCTATCGATGCAGCTTTGGTGATTCCGGGCGAGGCTTCCGGAGTGGCCCTGATTACGGTAAACGGACAGGGAGAAAATGAAATCGTGGTCGCTTCTGGCACCAATGCCGCGCTTTCACCGGAACATTTGGAAGCTTCATGGGGTTCTTTTGCGGAGTCCGATATTTTTTTGACCCAATTGGAGACACCCTTGGCCACGGTCGGTTTTTTGGCAAAACGCTGTAAAGGGGAAGGGCGGCGCCTAATCATCAATCCCGCTCCGGCACAACCGCTGTCCGATGCTGTTTTGGACGGTCTGTTTTTGATTACCCCGAACGAGACGGAGACCAAGATATTGACGGGGATAACGGTCGAAGACGACGCGAGCCGGGACCAAGCGGCCGAGTCACTTTTGGGCAAAGGTGTCCAAAACGTAATCATCACCTTGGGCAGCAAGGGGTCTTACTTTAAAAACTCCGAAACCGCTTTTACAGTGGAAAGCCCCAAGGTGAAAGCGGTGGATACCACTGCCGCTGGCGATGTGTATAACGGGGTATTATCGGTATGCCTGGCAAAGCGGATGGGGTGGCGCGAAAGTATGGCCTACGCCAGTAAGGCCGCGGCCTTGTCGGTAACACGAATGGGTGCCCAGGATACGGCCCCGACATTAACAGAAATCAACCAATTCCAATAAATTATGTTCATTATCGAAAATTACACCATTGCGGTGGTATTTTGTGTTATTACCATGCTGGCATGGGGCTCATGGGCCAATACCCAAAAACTGGCGGCGGCCTCTTGGCGCTTCGAACTTTTTTATTGGGACTACGTTTTGGGAATCCTACTGTTTTCAGGTTTGTTCGCCTTAACGGCGGGCAGTATGGGAGAGGGCGGACGCTCCTTTCTTGTCGATATGGCTCAGGCGGACAACGCCAATATCGGTTCCGCTTTTTTGGGCGGGGTATTGTTCAACGCGGCCAATATTTTGTTGGTAGCGGCCATTACCTTGGCGGGCATGTCGGTCGCCTTTCCCGTAGGGATTGGTCTGGCCCTGGTGGTAGGGGTGATCGTTAACTATTTGGACGCCCCGGTAGGGAATGCTACCTTGCTTTTTGGCGGTGTTCTTTTAATCGTGTTTGCCATTTTGTTAAATGCCAATGCCTACCGAAAGCTTTCGGCCCAACAACAGAAGGTGCCCACCAAGGGGTTGGTGCTGGCGGTCGTAGCCGGCTTGCTTATGGGCCTGTTCTATAAATATGTGGCCAACGCCATGTTTCCCGATTTTGCCAATCCCATCGCAGGGAAGTTGAGTCCGTATACCGCGGTATTTTTGTTCGCGATCGGTATTTTGGCCAGTAACTTTATTTTCAATACCGTTTTAATGCGCAAGCCGTTCGAAGGGGCGCCCGTAAGTTTCAAAGATTATTTTGCGGGAAGCGGTAAAAGCCATGCCATGGGTGTTTTGGGAGGTATCGTTTGGTGTGTGGGCATGTCCTTCAGTATTTTGGCTTCGGACAAGGCCGGTCCTGCAATTTCCTATGGGCTTGGCCAAGGTGCCACGGTCGTCGCCGCATTATGGGGAATTTTTGTTTGGAAAGAGTTTAAAGGAGCGCCAAAAGGCGTTTCGGGCATGTTGAATCTGATGTTGCTATTGTACGTTGTCGGGTTGGGATTGATTATTGCGGCGCGGTAGCGGCAGGAGCTCTTTTTAAGAAGAAATTACTTCTTCGCCAGCAGTGCCGACATCCGTTTGATGCGGTCTTTTAGCTTTTCGCTCGACAATTTTTCCCGCAAACGATCGGTAATCAATGGAAAGGAAAAAGGGGTCGGTTGTTTGCATTGTTTCCAAATGATTTTTTGGGTGGCGATCCGTTCCAGGGATAACCGCAAGCGCCCTTCCTCCAATTGGTGCTCGAAGGTTTCGCGAAACGCTTGCTGAAAAAGCAGGTTATCGTCCTCAAAGTCGCGAAATACATTGAACAAGAGTTGCGAACTGCTTTGAAGATGCTTCATTTTTATACCCTTGTTCGGATAGCCCGTAAATACGAGTCCGCTAATGACCGCAATGTCCCGAAACTTGCGTCTCGCCATTTCGGTGGCGTTCAGGCTTTTTCCAAGATCATCGGAAATATACTCCGTAGAAAAGAGGTTGTTGTCGATAACCTCTTGTACGTCCAAAGCTTTGTCCGATAAGAGTTCAAATCCATAGTCGTTAAAGGCCAATGAAAACGTAATGGGCGACAATAAACTGATGCGATAGCCCAAAAGACTGCCCATGGCCTCATGTACAAAACGCCCTTCAAAAGGATAGAAAATGTAATGATAACCGTCGCGCGTTTTAAAACTTTCGATTAAAAATTCGTCGGGTTTTGGCACGATACTTTCCAACCGTTGCCGTTCAAAAATATGGGCCAAGGATTTTATTTCGGGCGATTGTTGCCGACCTTCCAAACTGGCGGTGTACAGTTCATTGCGAAGCAGTTCCGACATTTGTGCGGACAGGGTGAGGCGACCGCCCATCCAGCTCGGTACTTTGTTGGTCTTTTTGTTGGAATTGCGCACATGTACCTGCATTTCCTTGATGCGAATGAATTCCAGGTTACGGCCGGCAAAGGTGAACACATCGCCGGGAGATAGTTTGGAGATAAAATATTCCTCTATCGACCCGATATAACCGCCTTTCTGATACCGAACGGTAAGGTTCGCATCCCCTACAATAGTGCCGATCTGGAAGCGATGTCGCATAGCAATACCGCGATTGTCCACTTTAAAAAGGCCATCTTCCGTTATGGTCACCTTTTTGTATTCGTCATACGATTGTAGGCTTTGGCTTCCCATGACCAAAAAATTGAGCAACCACTGCCATTGCTCCTCGGTGATGGCCTGAAAGCAGAACGTCTGTCGGATTTCTGAAAAAATCTGATCGGGATAAAAACCGTCGGATATGGCCAAGGTCGTCAGGTACTGCAACAATACATCAAAGCTGTTGAGGTATGGAATACGATCTTCTACGGCCTGCTGCTTTACCGCTTTTTGCAAGGCCGAGGCTTCGATAAGTTCAATGGCATGTGTGGGAAGAAAATAGATGACGCTTTCTTTTCCCGGGCGATGTCCACTACGGCCCGCCCTTTGTAGAAAACGGGCGATTCCTTTGGGACCTCCGATCTGTACCACGGTCTCCACCGGTGCAAAGTCTACACCTAGGTCAAGGCTGGAAGTGCAGACCACTGCGGTAAGGCTTTCATTTCGGATGGCCTGTTCCACCCATAGCCGGGTCTCTTTGTTGATGCTACCGTGGTGCATGGCCAGCACCCCTGCATATTCGGGATGTTTTTCCAAAATTTGTTGAAACCAGATTTCACATTGGCTCCGGGTATTGGTAAACAATAAGGTCGTTTTGCTGTTGTTGATGATGGGGACCACATCCTCCAAAAGCCGAATGCCCAAATGGCCGCGCCAAGGAAAAGTTTCCATCTCCTTTGGGATGATGCTCTTGACGGTTATTTTTTTTCGTAGTTTGGCACGGATGAGTACAGCGTTTTCCAAGGCCGGCCCCGTAGGGCCCAACAAAACTTCCTTGGCCTGCTCCAAGTTTCCGATAGTTGCCGAAATACCCCAAATGCGCAAGTCTTTCGAAATGGTCTTGAGCCGGGAAAGGCCTAGCTCCATTTGAACCCCTCTTTTTGTACCCAATAGCTCGTGCCATTCGTCCACCACTACGGCCATACAATCCTTAAAAACGTTTTCGTAGCCCTTGCTGGACAATAAAAGTTGTAGGCTCTCCGGAGTGGTAATCAACAGATCGGGCATTTGGCGCTTTTGCCGGGCACGATCTTTTGTAGTGGTATCCCCGGTGCGGATACCCACCGTCATTTGTGTTCCCAGATCGGCGGTCACCCGTTCCGCCGATTGCTTTATTTCTTGCGAAAGTGCGCGAAGGGGGGTGATCCAAATGGCCTTGAGTCCCTTTTGGTGTTTGGTGCGGTACTCCGGATTTTTTTTGATATACGCCAAAACAATGGGGAACCAAAGGGCATAAGTTTTGCCACTGCCGGTGGGCGCGTTCAAAAGTCCGTTTTTTCCTTGTAGAAACGCCTTCCAAGTATCCTTTTGGAACGCAAAGGGTTTCCAGTTTTGTTGTTCGAACCAACCGTTCGCAATGTCGTACAAGGCTGTTCTGGTCATGTGTCTGCTAAAATGATACGGAAAGGTACTGATTAACTTTTAGCCCGTTGCCCCACTATTCAAAAACTTGATGGCGGCAGTGGCCTTGGGATTTTTTTATCAAATGTGGGGGTTGTAAATAGCAGCCCTCCATGGCTTAAAATAATCGGTTGGGAACAGCAGTTATAAACTTCAAAAAAATTATATTTGCCGAATAAAATTTGAGATATGTCGTTTTTAGATTTGTTCGATAGTGGTTTTAAACAACGCAATCAAGACCATTTTGCGGCCATCGTTAGGGTTGCGATGAGCGATGATGTGATTACCGATGATGAGCGTGCCTTTTTACAGCGTTTGGCGACCCGTTTGGACATCAGCGAAGAAGCATATCATACAATCCTTAAAGAGTATAAGACACACCCGATCAACCCGCCTACAAGCTACGATCAACGTTTGGAGCGGCTTTACGATTTGGCGCGCATGGTGTATGCCGATAACGTATTGGGCGAGAAACAAACGGGAATGCTCGAGCGATTGGGAATCGGACTCGGTTTTTCTACCGGAAACATTTCCTACGTGGTGGATAAGGCCCTAAAATTGGTAAGGGCAGGGGTAGATAAGGATAACTTTGTGGAAGA
Source organism: Maribacter sp. 2-571 (assembly GCF_050589625.1). Lineage (NCBI taxonomy): Bacteria > Pseudomonadati > Bacteroidota > Flavobacteriia > Flavobacteriales > Flavobacteriaceae > Maribacter > Maribacter sp. 2-571. Next base: position 41,144 of record NZ_JBNGOP010000034.1, read on the forward strand.
GATCAAAAATATGAACCGTTAGAGAACGGTACTGGAAATATGTTTTAAAAAGCGGTTTTAAAAACCGCTTTTTTTATGTCCGTACTTTACAAAACAAGTTCCGTCTATTACAGATTAGTTTTCCAGAAACTCCTGTAGTTTTTGTACCATTTTTGGACTTCCACAAAAGAAAGGGACCCGTTGGTGGAGTTCGGTAGGTTGCACATCCAAAATACGAATGTTGCCATCGGTCGCAAGTCCTTTTGCCTGTTCGGCGATAAAGGCCATGGGGTTGCATTCATATAACAGCCGAAGCTTGCCATTGGTGGAAACGCTACTTTTCGGATACATATAAATGCCCCCTTTGATCATGTTCCTGTGAAAGTCGGAAACCAAGGAGCCGATATACCTTGAAGTGTAGGGGCGATCCCCATCTTCCTGTTGGCAATATTTGATATAGTCTTTTACCCCCTGTAAAAAATGGACGTAATTGCCCTCGTTTACGGAGTAAATACTGCCGGTTTCGGGGAATTCCATATTGGGATGGGAAAGATAGAAAGTGCCTATGGCGGGATTCAGCGTAAAACCGTTTACCCCATCGCCGGTGGTATATACCAACATGGTAGAAGTACCATACACTACATAGCCGGCGGCCACCTGGTTTCTACCTGGCTGCAAAAAATCTTCCAAGGTTACCGGGGTCCCGACCGGGGTAACCCTGCGGTAAATGGAAAAAATGGTACCTACCGAAACGTTGACGTCAATATTGGAAGAACCGTCCAAGGGGTCGATCAATACAACATACTTATTACGGTGCTGCTCATCGTTACTGTTGATGCTTATAAAATCGTCTTCCTCTTCCGAGGCGATACCACATACAATTTCCCGGTTCCTAAGGGTCTGAATAAACTTTTCATTGGCCAGAACATCCAGCTTTTGTTGGTCTTCCCCTTGAATATTGGTGTCGCCCGCCCTTCCGATAATGTCCACCAAGCCGGCCTTGTTTACCTCGTGGTTGACGACCTTGGCGGCCAAACGAATGGCGTTGATCAGTTTCGAAAGTTCCCCGGAAGAATACTGGAACGACCCTTGATTTTCTATGATGAACTCCCCTAATGTGGTATTTCTGTTTCCAAGCACGGACAATGCGATTTGTTTGCCACAAATATCGGGTATTTTGTGAAACAAAGTAGGATTCCATTTTATTTCGATTTTTAAATTTATAACTTTGTGTTTTATTTGTAACAATTATGGAATATAGCATTCGGGATGCCCAAGTGGGCGATATGGAACAGGTGTTAGGGCTAATAAAGCAATTGGCCGCCTTTGAAAAAGAGGGCGATGCGGTGGAAGTGACGGTTGCCGATCTTCAACGGGACGGTTTTGAGAAACGGCTCTTCCATTGTTTTGTAGCAGAGGTCGCCGGCGCTATTGTGGGCATTGCCCTGGTATATCCCCGTTACTCTACCTGGAAAGGCCCGGTCATCCATCTGGAGGACCTGATCGTTGCCGAGGAAATGCGGGGCAAGGGATTGGGTAATGCGTTGTTGCATAAAGTGGTATCCTATGGAAAAGTGTTGGGGGTAAAACGCATCTGTTGGGAGGTATTGGATTGGAACGAACCGGCAATAAAGTTTTATGAGAAGCAAGGCGCACGGGTGATGCGGGATTGGGACGTGGTGCAGATGGATGCCAATGGTATGGCGGCCTTTTTAAAAGAGGTATAGCCCCAAGGGCCGTGGTTATCGATATGAATGGAAACAGCAAAAAACAGAAAATAAAGAAATGCGTGTATTTAAGTTTGGTGGTGCTTCGGTAAAGGATGCCGAAGGAGTTAAAAATGTGGTAAACGTATTGCGGCAAACCGGGCATGATGGCACCTTGCTGGTGGTTTCGGCAATGGGTAAAATGACCAATGCCATGGAAGCCGTGGTAGATACCTATTTCAATGATCGGGAACGATTGACTGATGAAATTCAGGAAATCGTGACCTTTCACGAGGCTATTTTGAACGATTTGTTCAGTAGCCCCCAACATCCGATCTTTAAAAAAGTAAAGGGACTGATCGAAGAGATACGCGGTTTTTTGGCCTGGAACAAATCCCCGAATTACAACTTTGTATATGATCAGGTGGTGGGCTATGGCGAGTTGCTTTCCACAACGATCATTAGTGCTTATTTGAACGATGTGGGCATTGCGAACGACTGGCTCGACGTGCGGGACTTTATAAAGACCGATGCCAGTTATCGTGATGTAAAGGTGAATTGGGAAAAGACCCAAGAAAACGTATCCAAAGGTATTGACAAGGGCACCCTATACATTACCCAGGGCTTTTTGGGTAGCGACGACAACAATTTTACGACCACTCTCGGCAGGGAAGGCTCGGATTATACGGCCGGAATTTTGGCCTATTGCCTTAACGCATCCGCCGTCACCATATGGAAGGATGTGCCCGGTGTGCTGAATGCCGACCCCCGCTATTTTGAGGAGACGCAGCTGTTGCACAACATATCGTACCGAGAAGCGATAGAATTGGCATTTTACGGCGCGTCGGTAATCCATCCGAAAACACTCCAACCTTTGCAGGGCAAGGAGATTCCGCTACACGTAAAATCCTTCATCGATCCGAAAGGCGCCGGTACCACAGTGGGTAAAGGCAAAGGCATTTCGCCACAGGTGCCCTGCTTCATCGTTAAAAAGGACCAAGTGCTGCTAAAGCTATCTTCTTTGGATTTTTCCTTTATCGTGGAGGATAGTATCAGCGAACTGTTCAAATTGTTCCATGAATACAAAATGAAGGTCGATCTGATTCAAAATTCCGCTATTAGTTTTTCGGTATGTGTGGACAATAAGTTCGGTAGGCTACAAGAGCTGTTACAGCTTTTAAAGGGGAGGTTTAAGCTCATACATCATGAGGGGGTTTCATTGTATACCATACGTCATTTTAACGAAGCGGCCGTTGCCAGTTTGCAAAACGGGCACGAAGTTTTGCTTGAACAACGCGGAAAGGAAACGCTACAACTCGTGGTGAAGTAATACCATTTTAGCTTTGAAATAGCACTAATAAATCGTTTCTTTTTCAGCTGTCCTTCGTTAAAAAAATATAACTGTAGCTAAGGCTATGCTAGATCCCCAGTCAAACTGGGGACAGGCTTTTTGCCTCGAACAACGAAAAAATAATTCAATTTCTATACGCTCGATTTCAAAGTTAAAATAGTATAAGCTGTTCGCACAGGTGTGAGCTATAATAAGCAGGGTGGAAGCGCTATCGCTGTTACCGAACGGTACCTTCGAGTGAGAAACTATTTCCGAGCACTCTATGTTGTTGGCGGTGGTATGATAAAGATGTGTTTTTTAGAAAGTACAAAATGGGCGCGACCTGTAACCTTTTTCCTATCTTAGCGGCATTCCTAATCTATCGTTTTCTATGGGTCTAGTGACCGCTAAAGAAGTAGCAATGGCCACCAAAATCGACAAGTTCGGTTTTGTGGGTACCTTTTTGGCCTGGTTGATTCTAAAAGTGACCAGAATTTCCCAAATGAACCGTACCTACGACAAAATGAAGCATTTGAAAGGCTTACATTTTGTCGATCGGATATTGGAAGAATACGAAATCGACTATGAAATACCCGAAAACGACCTGAAAAGGCTCCCCAAAGAAGGCCCCTATATTACCATAAGCAACCATCCTTTGGGTGGTATGGACGGTATTGTACTGCTGAAGTTGATGCTTACCCAGCGCTCCAACTATAAGGTAATGGCGAATTTTTTGCTACAACGCTTTGAGCCTTTGGCGCCCTATATTTTTCCGGTCAATCCTTTTGAAGATCGCAAAGAGGTCAAAAGCAGTCTTGCCGGATTTAAACAGGCCATGTTGCACTTACGCGATGGCAATCCCATCGGTATCTTTCCCGCGGGAGAGGTTTCCACAAAAAAAGAGGGCAAACTGGTAGTGGATAAAATGTGGGAAGAAGCGGCTATTAAGCTTATACGGAATGCCAAAGTACCGGTAGTACCCATTTACTTTCATGCACGCAATAGTAAATTGTTCTATCGCCTGGCGAGGATCAGTGGCGTATTCCGGACGGCGAAACTACCTTCCGAAGTATATACCCAACGGTACCGACCCATAAAGGTACGTATCGGCCAGCCCATTTCGGTGGCGACGCAGGCGGAGCAAGGTTCGTTGGAAGAGTTTACCGAGCTGCTCCGTAAAAAAACCTATATCCTTTCCAATGCGTACGAAAAGGAACGCTTGATCGATCAGCTGCCGACTACCTTAAAACTACCCAAACAGCCTCGAAAAATTGCTAATGCGGTACGAACGGAAGTCATCGAGGGAGAGATTGAAAAGTTGATCGAGAAAGATCGCCGTTTGCTCCAAAGCAAGAACTATGAGGTGTTTTTGGCCCCGGCCAATGAAATGCCGTTTACCTTGCAGGAAATCGGAAGGCAGCGCGAGGTAACGTTCCGTGCCATTGGCGAAGGGACGAATAAATCCATAGACATCGACAAGTTCGATGCGTATTACCATCACATGTTTTTATGGGACAAAAGCGCAAAGCTGATCGCGGGCGCCTACCGTATGGGACTGGGTTCCGATATTTTTAAGGCCCACGGTATCGATGGTTTTTATTTGCAGGACCTATTCCGTTTTGAACCGGAACTTTTTGGAATGATGCGGCAGTCCATTGAAATGGGAAGGGCCTACATCATAAAGGAGTACCAACAAAAACCCATGCCCTTGTTTTTGTTGTGGAAAGGTATCGTGCATACTACGCTCCGCCATCCGGAGCATAAGTATTTGATCGGTGGAGTAAGTATCAGCAACCAGTTTTCCAACTTTTCAAAATCGTTGATGATCGAATTTATGAAGAGTAACTATTGGGACCCCTATGTGGCGCAATACGTAAGGCCCAAAAAAGAATTTAAAGTGAAGCTAAAAGATGCCGATAAAGAATTTGTGTTCGATGAAACACAGGCGGATCTGAACAAATTCGACCGCATGATCGATGAGGTAGAGCCGGGAAGCCTTCGGTTACCGGTGCTCATTAAAAAATACATCAAACAGAACGCTAAGGTGGTCGCCTTTAATGTAGATCCGCTATTCAATAATTCGGTGGACGGTTTAATGTATATCAAAATTTCCGACCTGCCCGAGGGTACGGTAAAACCGGTAATGGAGGAATTTCAGGCCGAATTGGAACGCAAACTGGTAGAGAACAATAGTACGGGAGAAGAGGCGTCCTAGACTATTAAAATGGAATAATACCATCTTAACTTTAAAATAGCACTAATAAATCGTTTCTTTTTCAGCTGTCCTTCGTTAAAAAATATAACCGTAGCTAAGGCTATGCTTAGATCCCTGGTCAAGCCGGGGACAGGCTTTTTGCCTCCAACAACTAAAAAATAATTCAATTTCTATACGCTCGATTTCAAAGTTAAAATGGTATAATAACAGTGTTTACCGCCAACGGATGCTGTCCTGTTCGAGTTCGATCGAACCATCAAATTTGTACCGCTTATTGGAGTTCATTCCGAACAAAATTGCTACAAAACTCCCGAATCTCATTTCTGGCCTTTAAAAATGCGGTATGTTTTTCATCTTCCGAACCGGATACTTTCGATGGGTCGAAAAAATTATGGTGTATGCGTTGCGCATGGTCCGCCGGAATAAAAGGGCAGTTTTCTTTGGCGTGGTCGCAAACGGTAATAATGTAATCCCATGAAATTCCCTGATATTCATCTACATGATTACTGGTGTGTCCCGTGATGTCGATGCCGTCTTCACCCATGATAGCGACCGCCCCAGGATTTAGACCGTGGGTTTCGATACCGGCACTATAAATGGTGGCCAGGCCGTTTTGCAAGGTATTGAGATAGCCATGTGCCATTTGGCTTCTGCAAGAGTTTCCTGTACAGAGGACTAGAACGTTTTTCATTGTATTTTAGGTTTTACCGTAAAAGTTTCAAAAATAAGGAAACCACTTCTTCTATTTTTATTATCGCCCGTTTTTCAAATAAATACCGTTTTGGCATGCGCTTTAGTCGACTCCTATGGAATCGCTGCGGCGTTCGAACAGCAGGTTGTCCTTCCATTCGCCATGCAGTTTTCCAATACGTTCCCGTTTGCCGATGTAGCGAAATCCCGATTTTTTATGCAGCGCAATGCTCCCTTCGTTTTCGGGAAAAACACCCGATTGCAAGGTCCAAATGCCTTTCGCCTCACTTTCCGCTATCAGTGTTCGTAACAGTAGCCTTCCAATCCCTTTTCCCCGATAATCTTTGGCGGTATAAACACTTACTTCTGCAACACCGCCATACACGCATCTGCTGGAAACAGGCGATAGGGCAGCCCAACCAATAGCTAGTGTCTTATGGGTGGCCACCAGACGACACCATTCCAAATGGGCCTTATGCCACTCGGTGTACGAAGGGACGTTTTGTTCAAAGGTCGCCATTCCGGTAGCAATGCCTTCGGCGTAAATACGGGCGACCGCTTCCCAATCGTCGGGAACCATGTTGCGGACCAAAAAAGAGGATGTTTTCTTCATAGGAACTAGCAACACTGGAGTTTTATGCGATACGTATTCCAAAACCTATGGCCGCTTTTATGTGCTAAAAACAGATGTAAAAGCGCCATGAGTATGGCTCCGGGCATTAGTTGTTGGGCTATTGTTATAAAAAGACCGTACGCGTTACCCGATATGGGTCCGGTAACCATATATAGCGCCCCGTCCAAAACCTGCAATTTGGCCGTAAGCACCAGAACGATGACCGTAAAATGAAAGGCATTGGAAAACAGATGAACGATATATTCCCATTTGGGAAGCCCTCCCATAAAGCTTCTGCTCTCCGCTTCCGAATAGGCGTCTATCCCCAAGATCAAGGTGTCGACAAGAATTAATGCGATACCGACCAGAAAACCTACCGTACTGGTTTCGTTCAAAAAGACCGTCCAAACAATCAATGGGAACAAAAGGGCGCGAGCGGTATGGGTCAGATGTTCGAACCTGCTTTCTTTTCTACGAAAAAGCTCATATTTCCAGAGGTGTAGGTACACCCCATCAAAGGTGGCGAGTATTATGAACAATACTAAAAAACCGGAGGATAAATAAAAAAGGATTTCCATGCGTAGTAGTATTTAATACCGTTTCAAAGCTAAAATTGGTGTAATACCGTTTTAACTTTGAAATAGCACTAATAAATCGTTTCTTTTTCAGCTGTTCTTCGTTAAAAAATATAACCGTAGCTAAGGCTATGCTTAGATTTTTTGCCTCGAACAACTAAAAAATAATTCAATTTCTATACGTGCGATTTCAAAGTAAAAATGGTATACGGTGTTTCGTGACAGGCCTAGCAGCAACCGCTACCAGGCGCGCATTGCCCAGCGGACACGGTCGTTTTTTCGACTGGTATTCCACAGCTTTCCTTTGCTTTACAATCTGTGGGTCTGCTGCCCAATTGCACGGTCAATCGATCGGCGGTAACGGTAAGGTCGTGTACATACAGTTGTGCGGTATGAAAGTGATCGTTCCCGTATTCGAATTTTATTTCGACGTCGCGCTCCATCGGTTTTGCGGCATCTACCCGTTTTAAAATCTGTAACGCCTTTCGGGTACTCATATAGGTGAGCGCGTCTTTTTCGGTGGGACTCTCCCATAGTTGAACGACCGTTTCTTTCCAGAAATCACTTTTCCCTCCGCAATCGACCGTGTCTACGGTAACGTTTTTTACCTCCGTAATATGGTAGTTTTTACCCACCGATCGGTTGTTGGCATAGGAAAATACAAGACTCTTTTGAGGTGAGGTTTCCAGTAATGATAAAAATTCTTTTGTTTTCATCTGTTTATATTTATTGTTTTCTAATGGTCAGATGTAATTCGCCAATAATCATTTCGGTTGGTATCAAGAATGGTTATGGCTCATTTCATAGTAAAGGTTTTTGGGTCAACAGCAATTGAACTGCGTTTTTTCAAAGAAGGTGTTGAGCAGTGTTTGAATTTCTTTCCACCGTTCAAGGTCAATGCAATAACACACTTTTTTGCCTTCGATTTCTCCAGTGATCAGTCCTGCACTTTTCAGTTCTTTCAGGTGCTGTGAGATCGTTGGCTGTGCCAAGCCGATTTCGGCGACAATATCATTACAGATACAACCCCGTTGGTTGCTTATATACTGCAAAATGGCGATACGGGCCGGATGGGCGAGTACCTTAAAAAGGCTTGCCAGGCTATTTTGCCGTTCGTTGAATATTTGCGTTTTTGTTAAACCCATATTGTTATATTGCAATATTACGATTATGAAATCGAATAAAAAAGCCGGTGGATAAAAAAACCGACTTTTTAATGCTGTTTGTGTGTGCCGGTGATTTAGAACCAGGATTTGTTTCCTACTTGATAGGTATTGTAAAATTCCTCATCGGACTTGGTCAAATAAATGATACCTTCTATAAATCCGACGACCGCGGTCGCCGTTAAAATGAAGCCTCCAATAACGAAACATAAGGTGATATAGCCCACGATGGTCGCCCCCAACAACATAAAACCTTCTTTTTGATATCCCAATATAAACTTGTGCACCCCAAAAGAGCCTAAAAAAATGGCAAGGAGTCCTGCAAGTAACTTTTTATTTTCTCCCTCGCCCCCGCTAAATGCTTCTTTGGCGCTCTCTGTAAACTCGTTCGCCGTCTTTTTGGCCTCATCGGCAAAATCCTTGGTAGCCTCTTTGGCATCCTCAAACGTTTCGCTCGCCTTTTCCCCCAAATCGCTTGCGGTTTCTTTTGCTTTGTCAAAGGCGTCTTCTGCCTGATCGCCAAAGTCTTTTTTTTCTTCTGACATCGTTGTTTGTTTTGGTTGTTAAACGGAATTAAAAGTAGGGAATATTTTTAAGAGATGGACCACCTTCGATTCTTGTTCGGTCTTCAAGTCTGCTTTTTAGGGGAAATTGCTGGAAAACCGTTCGGTATTATGCTACATTCTATCCTTGTTTGATGCAACCCGCACTTTTCTGAGCGCTACTATTTTTGCGACGGTTCGTTTTTCTTCCACTACTGGGTTTCCTACCCCCATGCTTTCTTCCAACTAGGGCGTGTTAACACAAAATAGGTATCTTTGTTAAATGGAATTGACGGATACCCAATTTGAAACGATCAGCTC
>NZ_JBNGOP010000035.1:0-47895 GCF_050589625.1 Maribacter sp. 2-571
GTCCGGTAACTCGCTCGGCCCTCTATTCATTATCACGCCTCAGTGCCAAAGCGGGTGCAAATATAAGAGGGTTTTTTTGCTTACACAATACCTAGGCACTTTTTTTTGAAAAGGTTTTTAAAAAATTCAACAATCAATTGAAAATCAATATATTAAATCCGAAATAAAATTTAAAAAAAATTAATCGTTTTTGAAAAGGTCGCTGTCCGACATTACCCCATTAGTATCCTAATTGTTTCCTCAGAAATATAACCTGTTGGAAATGAACAAAATCCCTATAACTTTCCCCAATCCGACCAAACAAAGGCAACAAATCCCTCTTCCTAAAAAATAATGGCAATCTTTTTAAAATAACCCAGAGGCTTAATCGTACAAAGAAAGGGGAGAACGCGCAATTTCAACAGTATTCAACTCAAAAACAGCATGCTATACCATTTTTAGAGCAAAGGTGACCAAAAAAGCGTTTTTGGGCAGCTACCCAATATAATTTTCAGTTTTGCCTAAGAAGTGGTTTAAACTTTTCCAATTGGCTAAAAAATGGTGCTTTTTCACACTTTTTTCGACTTTTTTTCTTTCCGTAGCCCTGCTATGCAACTCAAAAAAGGCTTCAAAAGAGCAAAAAATCATGAATTTTCGCTTCAATCCAAAAAGTTTAAATCACTTCTAAGAAAAGAAGTTCCAGACCAACCCGAAACGAATTACAAAATCGCGATAAGGGTAATTAGGCGCAGCAAAAAATTCGCTGGTTTCGCCCAGGGAGGAATTAAAATGTTCGGCTTTTAGATAAATGCGCGTCTGCTGGACCCTTGCATTAATGAAAAAATCCATTAGCGGATATCCTCCAAGCTCCGTTTCATTTTGAAGATAGAATTCCCCGAGGACCGGATTATAACCGTTCATATTATAAGCGCTGAAGTATTTGAAATGAATGCCCGTCTGAATGTACATCGCCTTCTTAAAAACCTCCGATGAGAAGTATAAGGTATTTCTAGTGACCAACTGAGGAACGTTCAAAACCTGGTTCGTTTGGGTAACGTTCTGGTACATTACCGTATTGTTCAAGGCGAACTTGCCTAGCTTGAACTCCTTATTGTACTTTACTTTTATATAATTGATACTGTTCGTTTCTTGAAACGGTTTGATAAAAGCATTGTCAAGACCCGCTTCTATCTGTTCCGCCGAAGCGGCATCGGTATCCGGAGCAAAATAGGCGTAGTTATCCAATCGTGTATATTTCGCGCTTAGGTTTCCAAACAACTTGGATTCCAGATCGAATTGAAAGCTATTGACCCGCTCGTTTTCGAACCGTTCATCGTTCTGCCAGTTGTAATTCAAGTAGTCGCTCTGGTATAACAAAAAATTAAAATTGGGCAAGTTGGCCGAGGAATGGACCATAAATCGAAAACGATTGTTCTCATTTATACGATACCCTGCAGACGCATCGAGAAGGTTTCCGGTCAATCTCCCGGATATGGTATACCGGAACGCACCTTCAATGTCAAAACCTCCGATCCGTTTTTCATAATCCGCCCCAATAGCGATCTCTTCCCCTTTCAGCTGATTTTCCACACGTCCGTCGTCCGTAATCAAAATGCTATTGAAAAAATAATTATAGTTGTACAGGCTAAGGTTTCCTTCCAACCGACCCAAGGTAGCATTGTAAAAGGTGGCATTAAACTGATTGTACATTGTTTTTAAGGACGCGCGGTCATCTATTTCCGAAACGATACCATCCCCATAAAAGGCATCTTGTACCTCTTGATCGTATCGATAGAATTTGGTTTCGTAGTTGAACTCGTGCCCAATAGCCAAGGAAGTCTTTTCCACTTTACTGGAATCTTTTTGTTTTCGCACCAGTTTGTATCGATGGTCAAGATAGTAACGCTTCCCCAGAATTCTATTGTTTGCGTCGTCAAAGCGTATTTCTACCCTAGCCCTATCCGAAAAATCGGCTCCCCCGTTGACAAACTGTTCGTCAGCGGAAACAAGCCCCCCGTTCTCTTCCGTTTCTATATTTTGGGCAGCGATGTGCGCCCTTAACAGGTATCTTTTGTTTTTGCTCTCATAGTTTGTGGTGGTGCGAAAGTTCCCGGATTGCGATTGGTTGAAACGGTATTTGCCCAAAGAACGGAACCCTTTATAGGCTATCGAAAAATTCAACCTTCGAGAAGTGTTAAAAGCCAACAGCGCATCCAAAAGCTGTCCTTGTTCAAACGTTGTTTTGAACATGATGTCGGTCATCGGAGTCGCTACATTGTAATAATCGATGTCCTGTATTTCGGCGTAGTTGAAATGTTTTGCGATCGCTCCCATGGCAGGGTACAGCTGTTTACGTTCAAAATTGATTCCCAGACTATTGTAGGGCTGTCCCACGTTCGCAAAAGGCATCAATTCAAAATCGTCGCGTCTTAGATAATTATAGCGATATTCTTTTTGTATGGTCAACGTAGTATCCAAAAAAACGGTATCCCTGGCATGCGAAATGATCTTGTAGTCCTTGATCGTTACTTCGGGCGCCTTGGAATCCTCGGGATTCTTTCCGAATGGTTTCGGACCGGATTTCCGGTCATTTCCCAAGCTATCCGTTTCCCGCGGTGGCGGAAGTCCCTCTTCTTGTGCTAACGATACCGCTCCCATTAGGAGTAAAAAACAAAGGAGATAATATTTCATTGACCGTTATTAGGCGGGTAAAGTTAATTTTTTTTGTTCGTAATTAAATGTGAAAGTTTGCAAGAAGTTCTTGATAGGACCATAAGCTGTCCCGTCAAAAAAGTATCTTCGTTTAAATTTGGATGGCATTCCATGTTACAACTCTTCTTAAAATCCGAAAATGAAGCAGGTACCGATGAGGCGGGACGGGGTTGCCTTGCCGGACCGGTAACCGCAGCGGCCCTTATGTTGCCCAATAGCTTTTCCAACAACATTCTCAACGATTCCAAACTGCTCTCGGAAACCAAAAGATTGGCGTTATTACCCTTGCTGGAAAAAGAGGCCGTTTGTTTTGGTGTGGCCCACGTGTATCCGGAAACGATCGATAAGATCAATATTTTAAACGCCTCTATTTTAGCGATGCACCATGCCATCGATCAACTGGATAAAAAACCCGAGCACCTCATCGTTGATGGAAACCGATTTAAACCATACCAAAAAATACCGTTCGAATGCATCGTAAAAGGCGACAGTAAGTTTATGAGCATTGCGGGGGCCTCGGTATTGGCGAAAACGTATCGGGATGCCTACATGGAAAAAATTCATGAGGAGTTCCCCATGTACAATTGGAAGAAAAATAAAGGATATCCTACCAAAGAGCATCGTGCCGCCATTCGAAAACACGGGGTAACAAAGTATCACCGCAAGAGCTTTCGACTGCTACCGGAACAACTTTCATTGGAGATATGAGCAAACTGCTTACACTGCAATATAGCGGCAGCAACTATTTGCTTATACCGAAACCCTAAGCGTGATTGTAATGATGTTATGCCCAAACTCGGAAAACATTCGGTTTTAGTGCGTTTTCGCCCCTCATCACGATGTGTTACTGCATAAACCTAGGTAAAAGCCGAATAAAAAATCGCCCCATCAAAAAAAATGAGCAGTTACTTCCTATACCTTTGTAGCAAACCTTTTTCATGATACGGGTATTATCGCTTTTGGTCTGTTTCGTACTAGCCTTCGGCTGTGCTACCGATTATTCCCAAAAAACTACCGAACACCACCGCTACATTCCCCCGAACAGTAGTTTGGTTTTAATGATAAACGACCTTGGGTACCTACGGGACAGTATTTCCAATAACTTTTTTCTTCGGAACCTGAACGACAAGATACCCTTGGCAAGGGTGTTGCCAAAAATCGAACTGTTACAAAGTGCACCCCTGAGCGCTAAATGTCTTTTGGCTTTCACCCATTCGGGCGAGGTACTCTACATCGGTGAAACCGCCAAAGAAAACCCCAATGACAGTACCGCAACTACGCCCGAAAAACTTTTTACCCGCAAGGAGGGCAGCATTTTAAAACACAGCCTTGAAGGTACTGACGTTTATGCCACCCGCTCCAATTCCGTAGTATTGGTCGCATCGGAAAAAGCCCTTATTTCAGCGGCACTATTGCAGGCGGAACAGAAACCAAACCCGATTTTCAAAAAGCTGTATGCCACTTCCAATGAAAGACTGCCCCTAAACCTTCTCTTTTCCCTACACGAACAGGACACCTTGCGATCCAAAATATTTGGTAGCGAAACAACATTAGACCTTAAAAGCTTTGGCAAATGGATGTCGCTCGATCTTGCATCGTCACCTTACGAACTTCGCCTGGAGGGTATTGCCGTATCGGATACTTCAGTTACCGATTTTTTGGGGCTTTTTAAAAATACCACCCCCCTGCCCAACACTACGGCCGGTTTTGCCCCTTCCAGTAGTGATGCCATACTATCGTATTCCTTTGCCGATTTTGAGCGTTTTAGCACCAACCGACAACATTATACTTCACTGCAAAGTACCCAAGACCCTATTTTTAACGCAGTAGAAGAAGTAGGTGTTATCTTTAAAAAGAATGAAAAGGCAGTGGTGTTGAATACCTATGGGTCGGAAACCTTGTCCGATTTTTTAGGCAACATTCGACAAAATGGATACGAATATCAGGGCAATCCTATTTTTAAGCTCACCCAAACCGACTTTTTGAATATGTCCCTAACACCTTTGGTCACCGATTTTAATGCCGGTTACTATACGATTTTGGACAATGCCTTTCTATTCTCGTCCCATAAAGAACTCTTGGAGGAAAGCATTAGCGCTTTTAAAAACGGAAATACTTTTGACCGAGCTCCTGCTTACACCCTTATGAGCGAAAGGATCGCTTCCGCCGCAAGCATTCTGTTTGTCGGGAATGCATCCTACATGCAACAACTGTTGGATGGGCAGCTCATGAAGGACGCACATACAAAGGGTCAACATTCCATGTTCAAGGGGAATTTTGTAACGGCACAGTTAGTGGCGGAAGGCGATTTCTTTTTAACCGACATTACGGTACGTCAAAAGGACGGAACCCTGAAAGAGCCGCTATCGGAACCTATTACCATTGCCCTGGAAGATGAATTCAGTATGACCCCGCAATTGGTCCTCAACCATACCGACAAAAGCGGGGAAATTGTGGTGCAGGATAATCTAAACCGCTTGTATTTAATATCGGAAAAAGGTGAAATTCTATGGAAGAAACAGCTGGACGGACAAATACAGGGGCGCATCCATCAGGTAGACCTGTTGAAAAACGGAAGGCTACAGCTCGCTTTTACCACCGACCGACAGTTGATAGTCCTCGACCGAAACGGCAAATCGGTAGACGGGCTCAGCAGGTCGTTTGAAGGAGGGAACCTAAACCCCTTGGCCGTATTTGATTATGAGAACAACAAGGAATACCGCTTTGTGGTTACCCAAGGGGAACGCATTTTTATGTTCGACCGAGCCGGTAAAGACGTATCCGGGTTTACCTATCGTAAGGCCAAGAGCCCCGTAATCGGTACACCACAACACCTGGTTATCGGAAACAAGGACCATATTGTATTTCAATTGGCCGATGGCAGCCTAAAAATTTTGAGCAGAACTGGAAAAGTAAGGGTGCCGGTTTCCAAAAAATTCGAATTTTCCGGCAACCCCGTATTTATGCATAAAGATCGTTTCACCTTCTCCGATGCTAAAGGAGTACTGCACCAAATAGCGCCGAACGGAGAACACACCCGCACCGATCTTTCACTCAACACCGACCACGGATCAACGGGAAGCCAAAATTCCCTGGTGTACCAAAACGATAATGAGCTGCATATCAACGGAAAAACCATTACACTTGATTTGGGCATCTATACCGTACCGAAACTATTCTCGATCAAGGACGAGCTTTATGTTTCCGTTACCGATATTCAAAATCAAAATACATACCTGTTCGACAACCAGGGCCGCGCTATTTCCGATTTTCCGGTTTACGGAAATGGTAGTATCGCCCTTTCTACGACCAAACGGGACTCCAAACTGTTGCTTGCCGTTAAGAAAGATAGCAATACACTACTATTGTATCGTCTTGGCCTTTAATCGCGATTGCAACCTATACAGCCTCCGCGACCACTTATACAAAGTTGCCTACCAACGATATAGTTTCGTCCGTCATCCTAAGGAAAGCTTGCTACTTTTCCTCCCGTAACCTGGGGTTTCAGCGGTATAATATCAATTGCCATCGGAATCTTCCCTATAACTGATACAAAACATGAGAAATCTACTGTTCATACTGGTCGTACTATATTCGGGTTCTTTCTGCCTAAAGGCACAAAACAATTGCAGCAGATTTTACCCTTTGAACGAAGGGGCAACCTATACCTATACCAACTTCGATAAAAAAAATAAGCTTGAAGGTACCACCCGGTACACCATTGCGTCCGCAATCAACGACAACGGCGCCACAAAAGCGACCATGGCCTTAACGTTTTCCGATAAAAAGGGAAAAGAGGTATACGCCTCCGATTATAAGATCAGCTGTAGCGATGGCACCATACAGATCGATTACAAGTCACTGTTTCCCAATGCCATGATGAAACAGTATGAGGACATGGGGATGGAAATGGAGTTGGATGGTACCGATATTGAAATACCGAACGAGCTTACCGTAGGGCAAACTTTGGAAGATGCCAATGTGGCGATAGACCTTAGTATGTCCGGGATGAACATGAAAATTAAAGTGGACATGACCGATCGTAAAGTGGAGAAAAAAGAATCGGTCACTATCGCCGCGGGAACTTTCGATTGCTACGTGATTTCGGAGACCAACACCTCCCAAACCATGGGGGCGAAACAAGAAATGCGTTCCAAACTATGGCTTGCCGAGGGGGTCGGCATGGTCAAACAAGAGCTATACAAAAAGAACGGTAACCTAGTGAGCAGTACCCAACTTTCGGAGTTTACCCAATAAAACAATCGACCATATTCCGTTATACCACTAGCCAACCTTGATTACCACTCACCGCTGAAAGCGGCTTCAGTTTTTACCAAAACTGAAAAACCAAGCAAAAAACCGGGCGAACACCCGGTTTTTTCAATGGATACCTTCCACTTCGAACAAGCTTGTAAAATGTTCGATTAATTTTTGTTTTAACACCGTTTCATCCACTGCACGGCCACCAAGCTCGGCCTGCATGGAGGTAACCGCCTTATCCTTTATCCCGCAGGGGATCATCAGATCAAAATAGCTTAAATCGGTATTTGCATTTAGGGCAAAGCCATGCATGGTCACCCATCGGCTGGCCCGAACGCCCATGGCGCAAATCTTTCGTGCCCTTGGCGTCCCAACGTCCAACCACACCCCTGTTTCGCCTTTCGAACGGTCCCCTTTAATATCGTAATCAGCTAGGGTACGGATCACCATTTCCTCGAGCAACCGTAAATACTTGTGAATATCGGTAAAGAAGTTTTCCAGGTCCAATATCGGGTATCCCACCACTTGTCCCGGGCCATGATAGGTGATATCCCCTCCCCTATTAATTTTATAAAATTGTGCGCCTTTTTTGGCCAACTCCTTTTCGTTGACCAAAAGGTTGGAAATATCCCCGCTCTTTCCTAGGGTATATACATGAGGGTGCTCTACAAACAGTAAGTAGTTGGGAGTGGCCGCTCCGGCATTTTCCCTTCTGTTCTTTATCTTGACATCAAGAATTTCCTTAAAAAGTGTTTCTTGATAGTCCCAGGTGTCCTTATAGTCCTTTCGGCCCAGGTCCTTTACTATAATTTCCCTGTTCATTTCTCAAAAGCGACCTCAATATCGAAGTAATCGGGATCATTGTTCATTTGATACATGTTCGCTTCCAGTTCCACTCCCTTAAAATCGGAAAGGATCCTAGCATTTGGGTTGCTCACGCTTTTCACCTTGTAGGGAAAATGATATACCTGTTTAAAGCGCATCATATCCACAAAAGGATCGTCGGCCTTTAAGCTGGTATCCTTCTTCTTTGCCATTTCGGCTATTGCATCCTGCGTAATCTTCCGGGAAAATCCTTTTTTGCTAAAACGGGTATCAAAGGACTCGGCCATTTTAAAAATATCCTCCAAACCACCTTTTTCGGTCGAATCTTTTTTTGCGCCTTTCCCCCCCATCATACCTGCCAAGGGATCCATAGTCTGGTTCAGTTCCTTAATATCGGCGGTCGCAATGGCCTCGGCAAACTTGTCGATATCATCTAGGGTTTCAAAGGCGTAGGATAGGTGCATGTCCATCTTTTTTTCGCTATCGTCCATTTTCATGCTAAACCGCAGTGGCCGTAAGTTCTCCAGCCGCTGTTGCTCTTTCTTGGATAAGGTGGCGATGCTATCTTTTTTCTCCTCTAAAAAATCGGCAAAAACCACAACGGTATCTATTGTCTGTGGTACGACCGTATCATTTTCCGTAGCGGGCGCCATACCCATCATTTCCGAAAGGTCGAAACCAACGGCATAACTTCCACTACCGTCGTCGTTAAAGGTTATTTCTTCCCGTATCTGGCAAGCCGTAAAAAAAAGAAGCCCCAATAGGCCAAAACATATTTTTCTCATGGTATACGTTGCGTTTTAACGGCAAAGGTACAACGATCAGTTGGGATTGTTCAAAATGACCAAAGCGGCGATTACACCGGGAACCCAACCGCAGAGGGTGAGTAGCAATACAATTAAAAAGGAACCGCAGCCCTTGCCAATAACGGAAAGCGGGGGAAAGATGATGGCCAATAATACGCGTAAAAAACTCATTGATTTCGATTTTTGATGATTGATGTACCTATTGGTCGCAAACCTATACGTTTTGTTACAACGCCATAAAAATTATGCTTCCATGCCCTATGCCCCAATTTTCATTCAAGTGGAGTACCACAATAAATGCATGAAATAGTATCTTTGCAGGCTTAATATACGACTGTATGCAACTATCGGAACAAGAAATCGTTAGGAGAGAAAAGTTAACCAGACTTCGGGAACTTGGTATTGACCCTTACCCGGCAGCCCTTTACCCAGTGGATACCACCGCTGCTGAAATCGATAAGGCCTATACGGAAGGAAAACCTGTGGTTTTGGCCGGTCGTTTGATGTCCAGACGGATTCAGGGAAAGGCCTCCTTTGCCGAATTGCAGGATAGTACCGGACGTATACAGGTCTATTTTAATCGTGACGAAATTTGCCCCGATGACGACAAGACCCTCTATAACGAGGTGTATAAAAAACTACTCGATATTGGGGATATTATAGGAATCGAGGGAACTTTGTTCACCACCAAGGTAGGGGAACGTACCATAATGGTAAAGCATTTTAGCATGCTTAGCAAAGCGCTACGGCCGCTACCCTTACCTAAAAAAGACGCGGAGGGCAATGTGTACGACGAATTTAACGATCCGGAAACACGGTACCGGCAACGGTATGTGGATCTGGTAGTAAACCCTTCGGTAAAGGAAACCTTTGTAAAACGGACCAAAATCACCAATAGTATCCGACAATTTTATAACGATCGTGGATACCTGGAGGTAGAAACACCCATTTTACAGCCGATTCCGGGAGGAGCGGCGGCACGACCGTTTCTTACCCACCATAACGCCCTTAATATTCCCTTGTATCTACGGATCGCCAACGAACTCTATTTGAAAAGGCTTATCGTAGGTGGATTCGATGGGGTTTACGAATTTTCAAAGGATTTTAGAAACGAAGGGATGGACCGCACCCACAACCCGGAGTTTACCGTAATGGAGCTCTATGTGGCCTATAAGGATTACCATTGGATGATGGACACCACGGAGCAATTATTGGAACAAGTGGCCATTGATGCGAACGGCACGTCCAAAGTTACGGTAGGGGAAAACGAGATCGAATTCAAGGCACCCTATGCGCGGGTCCCAATTTTAGAAGCTATAAAAACACATACCGGGGTAGACGTGGCGGGTATGGACGAAAACCAATTGCGCACCACTGCAAAAACCCTCGGACTCGATGTGGATGAAACGATGGGCGTGGGAAAACTAATCGATGAAATTTTTGGGGAAAAGTGCGAACACCACTATATCCAACCGACTTTTATTACCGACTACCCAAAGGAAATGAGCCCCTTGACCAAACAGCATCGCGACAATCCCGACCTTACGGAACGGTTTGAGCTTATGGTGAACGGAAAGGAACTCGCCAACTGCTATTCCGAGCTGAACGACCCGATCGATCAACGGGAGCGCTTTGAGGAACAGTTACGCCTATCAGAAAAAGGGGACGACGAGGCCATGTTCATCGACCAAGATTTTTTACGGGCCTTGGAATATGGAATGCCGCCCACTTCCGGTATCGGCATAGGCATCGATCGCTTGGTGATGTTGTTGACCAATAACTCCTCTATTCAGGAAGTGTTGTTTTTTCCACAGATGCGGCCCGAAAAAAAGCAGGTGGAATTGACCGGGGAAGAAAAAATCATTCTAGACCTTTTAAAACCGAACGGCAATATGGATTTGGCGCAGCTGAAATCGCAAGCGGGTTTGAGCGGAAAAAAATGGGACAGATCCATGAAAGGCCTCTCCAAGGCCGAACTTATAAAAGTGGTAGTAGCGGGAGACCAAAAAAAGGTGCATTTGAAGACTTAAAAAATAGGTGAACCGAAATTTCTAGTCTAAAGAAACAATAAATGAGCCATGCCCCGTTGGACTTCACGGAATTTTATCAAGGCATCAATTCTTTTGGAGGAAATTCAATATTATTTACGCGTAGGACAATTTCAAATTTCAACAATCGCATCACGACTGTTGATTTTCACCGTAACCTGTTATTTATAGAATTTGCTGATTGTAAATTTTTCGGAGAAATCAATTTGTTTGATAGCCTTAAAAAAAGTGATTTAAGAATTACTTTCAATAATTGCACTTTCGAAGGAAGTTTACAAATACAAGACTGTGAATTCGAGGCTTTGTGCTTTTTTGATACAAATCAAGTATCTAATAAATTCGAAATTTACGGAAATAAGTTTAACTTTTTTTTCTTTAAAAACAGAGATCGGGGTTCTTCAATTGAACTAATTGGAAACATAGAAATTTGTAATAATGTCTTTTATGAAAAAGTAGACATACAAAATCTTAATCATGTAAGTGGTTCATTTGAATTTATTGAAAATGTGTTAGAAACATCCAAAAGGAAACCCAGCCTCCATACGTTAAAAGCAGCATTCAATAATTCAAAATTTCATAATGCCAACTTTTCAATGACGAATTTCGGAAAGGAGGTAGGGTTCGACCAAACGGTTCTAACAGGGGAAGAGGGGCTTCAAAATTTTAATGATTGTCATTTTGGGAGAGCCTATTTTAATCAAACGGATTTTGGCTCCTACGCACTTTTCAACGGAAGCAACTTCCATGACACAGTTATTTTAAACGGTTGTTCCGGAGTCGAAAAAACCATTGTTGATTTCTCCGGTTGCAATTTTGAAAATGATGTTTACTTCCACAATATTCAATTCCGTAGCCTTACTATCGTCAATTCTACATTTAAACAAAAAACAGTATTTAAAAATGTAGAATTTGAAAATATTGACCTTAGCGGAACACTGTTTGAAAAAACCTGCTCTTTTGATGATTTAAAAATTTTAAACGTTGGAAATTGTGGAAGAAGAACTCTAAGATCCATTAAACAGCAACTTCAAAAAACTGAAAATAGAATTGACTATAATCGTTTCAAGATTTATGAACTTGACGCATATAAAAATGAGCTTACTCTAAATCAATGGAAAGAAAAATTTATACTTCGGTTAAACTCAATTTCTTCTAAACACGGTACAGATTGGTTTAAAGGAGTGCTTTTTACTCTAATATGTGGAGGTGTTTTTTATACTCTATACTTTATAGCAGAATACCATTCACAGGAATTTCAAATCACCTGCGACAGTTTAAATTTTTTTTTAAAAGGTTTTTTTAAATTCTTGCTTCCCTCTTACACCTCTCCTTTTGAAAATGGTTTGATTTTTTGGTTTCAGTATATTCCTTTCATTCTTGGCAAAATTTTTATCGCGTATGGTATATATCAAACAATTGTCTCCTTTAGAAAATTTAGGCTTTAGCCTTTTGCTAATTATTATAGCAAGTCTCTTGATAATCGAGCCAAATAAAATTATTTTTTAGCCAAACACAGATAAAGTTTTTGGGGGCCAAAGAAATACTATAGCTTAGAAGTATTAACTCAATACTATGCAACTTAGTAGAAAAATAGGGCTGATTCTTGGCCCCATCTTATTCTTAATTAACACTTTAAAACCATTGGAATTTGTCTCTGAACATGGAGACAAGGTTATTGCGATAGCGTTATGGATGATTGTTTGGTGGATTACCGAAGCCGTTTCCATATCGGTTACGGCGCTATTGCCCCTATTGCTCTTTCCCTTGTTAAAAGTAATGCCCATTGCGGAAGTAGGCGCCAATTACGGCAGCCCCATAGTGTTTCTTTTTTTTGGCGGTTTTGTATTGGCCTTGGCCTTGGAAAAGGTAAATCTGCACAAGCGTATCGCGCTGGGTATCATCAAGATCACGGGCACAAGCCCCGATAGGGTGGTCCTCGGGTTTATGATCGCTACCGCTACCTTGAGCATGTGGATCAGCAACACCGCCAGCACGGTGGTCATGCTCCCTATTGCCACATCGGTCATTCGCTTGTTGATCGATGATGCGGATGGTTTTACCAAGGACGACAACAATTTTGCCTTGAGCGTTATGCTCGGTATCGCTTTTTCGGCAAATGCCGGCGGCATTGCGACCGTAATCGGTACACCGCCCAATTCGGTAATGATCGGACTGTTGGAAAATGAATATGACATTCAAATTTCCTTTTTGAAATGGATGGCGGTAGGCCTTCCCTTTTCCGTGGTCATGATCGCCATCAGTTATGTTGTTCTGGTGAAATGGATGTTCCCCAACAGCAAAAAGACCTTTGGCGCTTCCAAGGAAATCATTCAAAACGAACTCGACGCCCTTGGCAACGTTAGCGGTAAGGAAAAAATGGTGTTGGGCATTTTTGGCGTGACCGTTTTTCTATGGGTGTTCCGAACCGTACTGAACCAGCTTTTTATCGGGTTAAAATTGAACGACACCATGATCAGTATTTTTGCGGCCTTGGCGCTCTTCACCATACCCTACAATTTAAAAAAAGGCGATTTTATCATTCAATGGAAAGATACCTCAAAACTTGCCTGGGGCATTCTAATATTGTTCGGGGGAGGATTGGCATTGGCCAAGGGCATGTCGGTAAGCGGTATTGTCGACGTCGTGGCCAATGCCATTGCCAGTAGTGACATCAGCGCGCTGTTCACCGCTGTGCTGCTGATATTTTTGATGCTTTTTATGACGGAACTTATGAGCAACGTAGCCTTAGTGGCCGTTTTGGGCCCTGTAATCGCCGGTATTGCCATTGGGCTCGACGTTCCCCTACTCCATATGTTGATTCCCGTAACCATGGCCAGTAGTTGCGCCTTTATGTTGCCAATGGCCACACCTCCCAATGCCATTGTTTTTGCGAGTGGTTATGTAAAGGTATACGATATGGCAAGGGTCGGCATTGTTTTGAACTTTGTTGCGGTGCTGCTGTTGGTATTGCTTTTTCAGTTCGGGATCCCACTACTGTTCTAGTACTACCATTCCCGACATTGGTTTGCCCCTTAAAAATTGTTCTCCTCCGCTTATAGTAATACCATTTCAAAGTTAAAATGGTATAAAAGCTATGGCGCAAGGCAATAAAAAAGCCCCCTTGATTCAGGAGGCCCTATCATACCGGTCTATCCAAAAAAAAGTATCCGCTAGCGGTTACGCTTATAGGGATCAAAGCCTTCCGGCAAGTATTTTTTAGTATCGAAATCGACCTCAAAGTCATCTTTTGGGTCAATAAAGTTGATTCCCTCCACATTGGTCGGGTAGGCATAAGGATCAAAATTCTCCGGGAGATAATCGGCCGTATCGAACCCGAGATCGATTTCAATTTCGTTTTCGATTTCACGAATGCTATTTACATCAAAATCCGATGCCTCTTTTACCGGGTCTATCGCCAATGCAGTATTCGCTGCGAACAGCCCAATAATAATGGTTAATTTCAAATTGTAATTTTTCATAACTGTAGGTTAATTGTATGCATCTGTATAACGCAGTTGTCGGTTATTATTGTAAACCCATCCTACACGCGGATCGACCAAAATCGGCCCAATATTCGGATTTCGTATTTTTTGGTTCAAAATCACATCGACTCTTCAATTTTCACATCGATTTGTTCACATCCCGGTAACAATACCAGCTAATTTTTAAGAGAAAAAAAGTGTTATGCTTATGTTAAGAAGTTGTAGATGAACCGTTTATCGATGCTTTTTTCGACAAATATCATTTCAAACAGGTAGTAGGTGTCCCAAAATCAATCGTCCCAAACAAATTGTCACCGATACTGGCAAGGCCCTATAGCAATTAAGTTTTTGAAGGATACGGAAAAAAATAAAGCCGTTCTCCCCCGAGAACAGCTTTATTCATTGACTAATTCGAAAAAATGAGAAATTTTCTATCTAATAGACTGGAAAAAGCGGCAATTGTTACAGTATTCACCAAATTATTTTCACTTTTTTCGAAACGGCCTGTAAACGACGATCTGGGCCCCAGTTGTTGTTTGTATACAAGAACGACGGTATTTTTCGGTTGAAAGGCCTCCAATCCTTCGGGTTTACGGAAGCTAAAAATATCGCGATAAAGGCCCCAAATAAGCGTCCGAACGCATCAGGAGCAGGTAAAAGAACAACGCATGCCACGTTCGATATCGCCAAAATATCGGCACCTTCTTTACTGTGTTAATGGCCCGTTCCCCTGCACGGGTATGCTTATGATTTTCTTAACATCTCTTCCTTCGTTTTTTTCGGTTCTTTGGCAAAATTCAAAAAAACCGACGATAATGCTATCAATTTCTGTTTGGACCAGAATACTCATCCTTTTTCTCACCCTACAAACGGCCACGGTGGAAGCCCAGTTGTTTAAAAAGAAAAAGAATACCAGTGCCCAGGGTTCCGGTAAAAAAGGGGATAAGAAGGATAAGATAAAGCCCTATGACAAGGTCATTACCAAAGAGGCCAAAAGTGACCAAGGCTTGTTCACTACGCACCAGATAAAAGAAAGTTTTTATTATGAGATTCCGGACTCGCTGTTCAATAAAGAAATGCTTATGGTCACCCGGATCTCAAAAACGGCAAGCGGCATCGGTTTTGGTGGCGGAAAAATAAACACCCAAGTGTTACGATGGGAAAAGAAGCCCACAAAGGTGTTGCTGCGCGTGGTCTCCTATGATGTTGTGGCGGCAGACTCCCTACCCGTGCACGAGGCAGTGGTAAATTCAAACTTTGAACCGGTATTGCACGCCTTTGACATCAAGGCCTTTAAAAAAGATTCGGTCGCCCCGGCTACGGTAATCGAGGTGAACGACCTGCTAATCAAAGATGTTCAGGCCTTGGGCATGCCCAGTTTTTTTAGGGAACGGTATAAAGTATCCCGTTTGGACGAAAGCAGAAGTTATATCGAATCCATTAAAAGCTACCCGCTGAATATCGAAGCACGCCATGTAAAAACCTACTTTGCCAAAAAACCACCGAGCAATACCAGTTTGGGGTCCATTTCGGTCGAAATCAATAACTCTATGATCCTGCTTCCGAAAACGCCTATGAAAAGGCGGTATTTTGATGAACGTGTAGGATGGTTTGCCAGAGGACAGGTTGACTACGGTTTGGATGCACAAGAGAGCAAGACGGTACGTTTTTTAGATCGTTGGCGCTTAGAAGTAAAGGAAGCGGACAGGGAAAAGTTCAAAAATGGAGAACTTGTAGAACCTAAAAAACCCATTGTTTACTATGTAGACCGGGCCACACCGAAAGAATGGGTGCCCTTTATCAAACAGGGTATCGAAGATTGGCAGGTGGCCTTTGAGGCCGCTGGCTTTAAAAATGCCATTTTGGCCAAGGATCCGCCTTCGCCCGAAGAGGACCCCGAATGGTCTCCCGAAGATGTGCGGTACTCCGTTGTACGGTATTTGGCCTCCCCTATCCCCAATGCCAACGGCCCCCATGTAAGCGATCCCAGGACGGGCGAGATCTTGGAATCCGATATCAATTGGTACCATAACGTAATGACCCTCTTGCGCAATTGGTTTTTTATACAGACCGCGGCCATAAATCCCGAAGCAAGAAGCACGGCTTTCAAGGCCGAGGTCATGGGCAGGTTGATCCGTTTTGTATCGGCCCATGAAGTGGGACATACTTTAGGGCTTCCGCACAATATGGGAAGTAGTGTTGCCTATCCGGTAGACTCGTTACGATCGGCATCTTTCACCCAAAAATATGGAACGGCACCTTCGATTATGGACTATGCCCGTTTCAATTACGTGGCCCAACCGGAAGACGAAGGCGTGGCCCTCATGCCGGATATTGGTGTTTACGATAAATACGCTATTTCGTGGGGATACCGACCTATTTTAGGAAAAACGGCCGAAGAGGAGAAGAAAACCCTGGATCAATGGATCTTGGCCCATGCCGGAGATCCATTGTACCGTTTTGGACACCAACAGGTCGGAGATGTGGTCGATCCCAGCTCCCAAACCGAGGACTTGGGAGACAATGCCATACTGGCCAGTGCGTACGGCATTGCGAATTTAAAACGTATTCTCCCTAAGCTGGAGGAATGGACCGCGGAAGAAGGAAAAAATTATGAGGACCTTGAAAAACTCTATGGGCAGCTCGTAGGCCAGTTCAATAGATATATGGGACATGTTTCCAATAATATCGGTGGCGTTTATGAGCACCAAAAAACATACGACCAAGAAGGAGCGGTGTACGAGCATGTCGCCAAGGAGCACCAAAAAAACTGTATGGCCTTTTTACATACCGAACTTTTTACCACCCCGGAATGGCTTTTAGATCAAGGGATATTTGAAAAAATACAGTATTCCGGTTCCATAGAACAAGTGCGCGAAATGCAGGTGAGCACCCTTGAGCGGATCTTAAGTTTGGGCAAATTGGCCCGTTTGATCGAGAACGGGACCGTGAACGAAAAAGATGCCTATGGTATTTTGGAAATGATGGACGACCTTAGGAAAGGGTTGTGGTCCGAGTTACGTAACGGAAGTACCATCGACACCTATCGCCGGAATTTACAAAAGGCCCATATTGATCGGCTTGCGTACCTCATGACCGCGGAGAATCAGAAAAAACAACCGGTATTTGGCGGATATCAAAAATCTACCGTGGTCCATACCAGCCAATCCGATATTCGATCAGTGGCCCGTGCACAGCTGCGCTCGTTACAGCGTTCCATTAAAAACGCCATCAATAGAACGGGAGATCGTATGAGCAAGTATCATTTACAAGATGCCGAAAAACGCATTGCCTTGATCTTGGATCCTGTGCAGTAGGGGAATGTGCAAAAAGGGGAAACGTATGGAAGAGGACAAAACAACTGATGGGGTGTATCACCTATAAAATTCACTTATGTGGACATCGAAACCCTTAATGTTGTTGTGAAGGAGTTCAGGCAAAAATCCTATATTGAAACGTAAAGTTTGGGATAAGGAAACATAAAAGGCCGCCTTAAAACTTAAGGTGGCCTTTTTTTTATAAAACTATTCCATTTTACAATTGGCCATTCCACCGCTCCTGCAACCGTTCTCCGTTAAATTGCCAGGGCCATCACCGTAACATGGGTTTTGATCGGCATTACAGGAATTCACGGGCATATTTAAACCGGAACCTACACCACCGTTCAATTCTTTGGCTTCCAAATTAGAAATGACCCTCTTGTTTAAGGAAAGGCCAATTTTTTTCATTTTTTTCATATCGGTATATATTTAACAATTAATAATACAAGAAGATACCGATGAACATGTCCAAAGGGAAGGTAAAAGATTTGAAAGTACCGTTGGATCGTATAAACGTCTTCTTTTTTGGTTTAAAAAAAATCAAACTATACCGCTACAAAAGGAATGGAAATTTTCACCTCGGTACCGCCCGGTCCATTCGGTTCTTCCGAAATTTGTCGTATTTCAAATAATGGCAATGTACCTGCTTTTCTATGGAATAGGGCCAATCGTTCTTGTACGATCTGTAAGGACAGTGACCGATGGTCCCTTATGGAACCCGTACTACTTTCACGATATCCGATACCATTGTCCGTCACTGTACAGAGCATTGTGGTAGGGTTTAGTTTTTTAAGCAAAATTTTTATGGAACCCTTATATGTTATTGCGCCAAAACCATGTTGTACCGCATTTTCGATCAATGGTTGGATCAACATAGGGGGCAACTCGATCATTTCCTTATCAATGTTCTGATCTACATCAAAATAGAAATCGAAATTTTTAGAAAAATCGGACTGCAGTTCCAAATAGGAGCGCAGCGCGGTAAGCTCGTCCGCCAAAGCCACACGATCGTTTCGGGAATTCTCCAGAGTCAACCTTAGCAGGTTACCCAGTTTAATAATATAATCCTTTGCGGCATCGGGCCTTACAGTAATCAACATCGTGGCCTTTTGTAATGCATTGAACAGAAAGTGAGGGTTCATTTGAGATCGGAGCAACCGCTGCTGCAACGATACGTTTTCAAGTTTGTTTTTCAAGTTTTTTTGTCGGAACAACAGCAATCCAACGAAGGTCGACAATAAAAGGATACCAACAAGACCCAACAGCAATAACCGTTGCTGTTTTAACAATTTGGCATTTACCTTTGAAATCTCTTCCAATTTTGAAATTTTCCGTTTGTTGTTCACCGTTTCGTATTGTAACTCCAACTCGGCCAGCTCCTGTTTCAGCTCTTTCTTATGAAAGTTTTCTAAAAATCCGTTTCTTTCTTTAAGTACCTCGACGGCCATAGATTGATTTCCTTGATATTCATGTGCCATAACAAGATGTTGGTAGGCCAAATCGAGGATATCCTTATCATCTTTATTGGTAACGTTTTGCCTTAAACTGTCCGTTACCAATTTTAGATTGTCAATCGCCTCTTGCGTTTTTCCCTCATGTATATCCACATAACTATTGACTACCAATTGCAAAAATTCCGTGGTTGACGGTGCCACCCTCCAATCGGGAACGTAGGTTTCGAAAGTTTCCTTGGATTTTCGATAAAAATGCAAGGTGGAATCCTTATCATGTTCCTTGTAAAAATTTGCGATGTTGCAATAGATAAAGGGTAAATTGTCGCTGTAGCCATTTTGTAGGCTTCTATTTTTGGCCCTGTTAAAATAGAATAAGGAAGAATCCGGCATATTCAAATAACTTTTGGAATAAAGTACTCCCATGCGCGTTAGAACCACTACCGATGGCTGGGAAAGCCCCATACAAATAGAATCCCTAAGGTTTTGTCGGTAATAGTGCAATGCTTTTTCATTATTGCCCAAAGCCAAGTGATTGGCCGCTAGCGTGCCTATAATGTATCCGATGTACTTATAAGGGTACTTTTCATTCAATTCCAATGATCTGTAGAGATACGCATTGGATTTTACATACTGTTTTTGAAGTCTGTTGATCAACCCCAATAGATAGTTTGCCTGCAACAGACTTTTTTCGTCAACATGGTACTTTGGCTCACTTTCATCAAAGTTGGAAATCGCTTTTTTAGCCTGAACAATGGCCGAGTCATACTGTCCTGCCCGGTACAACGAAAAGGCTTTGCTGGAGTAATACTTGGACCAACCCTTCAAGTTTGAATCGGAAGAAAGCTTTCGCTTCAAAAGCTCGAAATTCTCTCGGTTTAGGCTATCTTCAATAAATGCATCGATCTTCGCTTGTTGTAATTGCTTGGTTTGGGAGTGGGTTATGCCAACAGTGAGCAAAAAACAGAGGGCCAGTACAATTCTCATAGAAATATTCTTTACTTTAAGGGTGTTTCAAATCTAAATAAACAGTATGGGTCAAGTGGTACGAACACTCCTTATAGAAGACAACCAGGACACCTTGGAATTCATCACCAAAATTATCGTTAAAGAACTGCATCCGTTGCAGATCGTTGCTTCTTGCGATACCGTTGTCGATTCAAAAAAATGTATTGCCGAATACCGGCCAGATCTAATTTTAATGGACATTCGTTTAAAGGACGGTGATGCTTTTGAAATTCTGGAAGCTTTTCCAAATCCGGATTTTGAAGTCATCTTTATTACGGGACACGGCCTATACATGCAACGGGCTTTTGAAAATTTTGCTTTTTCCTATTTGTGCAAACCTTTTGACAAAAAAGATTTGGTTACCATTATTAACAGATACCTTACTAAAAAGGAACGGTTATACGCCTCTTTTAAAATTCGTGTGTTACAAGATTTTATAAGTACCAAAGGCACTCGGTTTTTAGTGCATACCGGATCCAACCACGAGGCAATAGACCTTAAGAATCTCATATACTGCAAAGCGGATGGTAACTATACGCTTTTTTTTATGGACAATGGCAAAAAAATTATGGCTTCCAATGCACTCAAACATCATGAAAAACTATTGGAACCAAAAGGATTTTACCGAATCAATCGTTTTTACCTCATTAACGTAGAACATATTAAAGCCATACATAAAAAAGAGGCGATCGTATTGACCGATGGTAGCTCTATTAACTTGAGCTCTAGAAACAGGGAAAGACTGTCCGAACTCATCGAAAAATACAATACTTTTTCGTTACGCTAAACAGTTCCGTTCCACACCAAAATGGTAAGCTCGTAAAATCATTGTTTAAGACCTGTATTACCTTATCCCATTTTTAAAAGCACAACTATCTTTTATCGTTGTTTTTGTAAAGCACTTCCTTCTTTAAAAATGGCACCTCATCGATCGGTTTACGCTTTCCTGTTTCTATTTGTATAGACCAAACCATATTTCCTCGGAAAATACTGTTGGGGGGGCGTATTTTAAAAATTCAACTGATCAATAAGCACTCGTCCCAACTGTTTTTTTGTACGGTAAGGGAGTCGATCATAGATAAGCCTATACCAGCTACACCATCTAAAAGGCAAAGGCTCGGCCGATAGGATTCGGTTGCCCCATCCCAACGCTTATAGCCTGCATAACCATCTGTGAAAGTGCTTTTGGAAACACCATCACGAACCCAGAAGTCCGCAGCTTCTTGAAACGAGTCGTTTGAATGTTCCTTGTTCAAAAAACCAAAAATTTGTGCATTACCGTATGACCCATGACACAGTCCGGGATCGACCACCATCGTACTCTTTTTTGACCGTCGTCCCGAGTTGTATATCAGAACATCCAGGGCATTTGCCTGTATAGCGCCATCTTTCAATTCCGAACCTGCACGAAACAGGGAAATTCCGATTCCCAGATCACCATAACACCAGGCCAATCTGCTGTTATAATTTGGCTTTTTTCCGTTCTGGATAACATTGGGAAATTTTGACAAGGTGTTTCTTTGGTCCGCTCGCTGTTGTACGATATACCGCGTGCTTTTTGTTAGCAGGCGCATCACCTTTTCCGGATACAATCCTAACGGCAGCAGACGGGACAAAAAATTAACAATACTCGCCATCCCATGCGATAGTCCAAGGTTGCATACGGGCTGTTGCTTTTCTTGATCCATAACCATTTCCCATTTTACCGTATCCCCGCTTTCATGGGCAAGTTCGTCCAGCTCGGTCAAGAGCGCTCCAAGAAAATACGCGTACCGCTTCTTCAAGTTTTCGTCCGTTGTAAACTGATACCTTTTTAAAAACAAAAAACCATAGCCAAGGGCCCCATGTAAAAAGTCGTACTTTCCAGTGGAAAGGTCTATCTTCATTTGGGAAAACAAATAATTATCAAAAGGACATAAAAGCTCATCACAATCCACATCGATGAAGTTTTTCATGGTCAAATGTTGAATGACCCAACCAAAACCTGCTATTCCATCACAATAGGTCGGATATGAAAATCCACTATTGATCCTATCTATACACGTTGCAATAATAGCCACACCTAAATCGGCATGGTTATCTACATCCGTCCATTTGGAATAATAGAACTGAAACAATGCGCATCCCGAAATACCAGAAAGCACTCCTATATTTTTTTCGTTTTTATAGTTTTCCTGAATGTTTTGACTGATGTTTTTAAGGTGCTGTGCTAACAAAGGCTGTTATTTTGTTGAAATATAGATTACTTGGAAATGTAACGATATCCATATCAATTCAGCAGCAATTATGTGCCAAGTGACCATTTTCGCGTCTGAACGATGTATTTGAAGGTACGAGCGCCAGTCCGGCCGACCAAGAGGTTTTATATGTTTATGGATTAGATACACCAAGAGCGTCCAATACCATTAAACTTCAAATAAGGCATCTCGTGATTTTTTCAAGAACGCTATTTCCATCAGCGGAGTATGGGAACGTTAAAAAGCTGCCAAAAAAGTTGGCCCGGTTAAACCATTTTCCCAAAACAGCGTCCTAAAGAGGTATAATCCAAAAAATCAAAACCCATGAAAAAACTATTGATGTTGTCCGTATTATTCGTAACCTTAGGTGCCATGGCACAAGAGCGTACACCACATGAAGGCAAAAGACATGCGAAAGACCTTAGCCCTGAGCAATTGGCCACATTACATACCAAAAAAATGACCCTACACCTCGACCTTACCGATGCGCAGCAAAAACACGTTCAAGCGTTGCATCTGGAAAAAGCAAAAAACCGAAAACAAAAAATGGAAGAACGGCAAAAGTCAGGTGATACGGAGGAACGGAACAATTTAAGTCCTGATGAGCGGTACGCTAGAAAAAGTCAACGGCTGGACGATCAAATTGCAGAAAAAGCAAAAATGAGGGCAATTCTTGACGACTCACAATACCAACGTTGGGAAAAAATGGTCTTATACAAGCACAAACGGCGAAAAGGGGAACATCACAAATCGCGATCAGATAGATAATACCATCTTAACTTTGAAATAGCACTAATAAATCGTTTCTTTTTCAGCTGTTCTTCGTTAAAAAGCCTGTCCCCGGCTTGAACGGGGATATAACCGTAGCTAAGGCTATGCTTTCATTTTTTGCCTCAAACAACTAAAAAATAATTCAATTTCTATACGCGCGATTTCAAAGTTAAAATGGTATAATACGTTCTACAAACACGCATAACGGTGTTGTTGAAACGATTGAAAATCAGCAATCTTCCTACGACTAACTTAAAAAAGCCATTTCGTATTCCGAAATGGCTTTTTATTTAAGCACGCTTCCCTTAGCTAGGCCCGTGTCATTTACCTTGCAATACATTACACCCAGGTAATCACCTAACCCAAAACCGATGCGCTTCAGTCGCTTTGCGATACATGCAAGGAATACCGGCGAAACAGCAGCGTACTTTTGCTGTCAACAGGCCCAAACACATCCTCGTCGATAGCGCGGCGCCGTTTCTTCCGCGCGTTTATCGGGCAAAAATATCCTTTGGTCCCATAGGGCCATCATCGTTTTTTAAGGTATCGGACATACGCACCACAAAAAAAAACAGGTTGACCACTGAAATTGAGCTGGGAAAAACAGAAACTGTTCACCTTTCTTTCCCCCACAAGTGCGGCCTGACAACTGCGGGCCCGAACGTGCCGTTAGGAACCTCATGGTGAAACAAAAATATCGAGGCAATTCAAGACCATAAGGACAGGACGCCACAGCAGTTTACCAAAAAAAGATCGGTTATGGACACCATAATCAAAAACGGTATGAACATAATGGAGGTACTCTCACTTATCGCTAAATTGCAAACGAAAACAACTTAAAAGTTCGAAGTAGTGATGAAAAATTGAATTTTCTCACATTACTAAAGTACTGCAAAAACATTGCAGGACTTTGAATCCTGAACTGAGACGAGTAAATGAATTAGTTACAAGTAACCAAAAGTTTCATGATATTTATTTCGAAATATTCCCCGTTTTTTTCAATACTTTCTATAACTTTTTTGGTATGTTATTTCTTTTGTTTTGAACCTCCCCAAACGGATGCTATGGGAAGAGGTATTGCCGATGGGCTTAACACCATTGGAGGTCTATTATTTTGTATTCCATACGCTATTATAGTGATATTCTCAATTTATAAATTCACCCAAAATGAATTTGAATTTGAAAATAAATGGTTGTGGACAGTTGTACATACCACTCCATTTTTGATTGGCGTTTGGTATATCATAGCCAATTTTATTCAAAACAATATTTAAGTATGAAACAAAAATCGTGTGATGTCAATATCCATTGTTTGAGGGCGTTGAGCAAACAAACAGCATTATAGCCGAGGCCTTATGGTCGAAGGCGTTCGCCAAGTGGTCGAAAGTGACGCTCTATACCTTGCAAAGAGAGCGGAGGAAAAGCAAAATGAGCTTTACCCATGCCAAGTTCAATCTACCCTGAAAATGTGTATTGAGAACTGTCTTTAGGCAGGTATTGGTTTTCGTCATTAGAAAAACATGTGAGAATATCTTTTTTTAAAACAATGAAAATCAATTTTTTAAAACAACATTTTAATATTCAATCCATCTA
Source organism: Maribacter sp. 2-571 (assembly GCF_050589625.1). Taxonomy (NCBI): domain Bacteria; kingdom Pseudomonadati; phylum Bacteroidota; class Flavobacteriia; order Flavobacteriales; family Flavobacteriaceae; genus Maribacter; species Maribacter sp. 2-571. The sequence goes on from NZ_JBNGOP010000035.1 coordinate 24,493, forward strand.
TTTTCAATGGGTTTGGATTTTGTGATTTACTAAAACATATCTTATTTACAGTGCTTAATTTGTTAAACGAGCCATTTTTTACCTGAAATTCCCATGTTGTACGTTTCCGTAGCTCGTTAATCATTTTAACTGTTATAGTACACTTCCAATGAGAAAAAATAAAAACATACCATCAATCGGGAATGCAGTGACCTACCCTATCTATCCTGTCATACTCAAATTTGCAACACCTTATTCCCTAAACGTAATATTTACCAATTGCCCCGTTGTCCATTAACCCCTTCCATCGGGATCGTCACAGTTTTGTTCAAAACGCCGACCGCACCTCCCAAATCGGTAATTTGTATCCATAGGTCCTTAATATGTGTACCCCAAAAAAAGCTTTCAAAGCTAAATTTGTATGTTAAAAAAAAGAGGATACCATTTGTCTTGCATTATTGTTGTATCGGACACCCGACAGTAATCGGCGTAAATAGCACCGGTATACACTAGCACCCGGGCAAGGGCCATACCTCATATATAAATCATCGTTCATAGCACATACCATGAATAACTTACGATTCCCCCCTAAAACAGATAGCGCAGCTTTGCTATTGCGGCTTTTTCTTGGCGGTATGTTTTTGTTGCATGGGATCGGTAAAGTATTCATCGTCGGGTTGGATATGGTCGTCATTGGTTTTCTAGAACGGGGATTCCCCGCATGGACGGCGTATGCGGCCACATTGATCGAACTTGTCGGTGGAATACCGTTACTCTTGGGAATCTATACCAGAATCAGCTGTTTGCTCCTGTTACCCGTTGCCTTTGGTATTTTCTATTATCACCTACCCTATGGTTGGGTCTTTCACAACCTTGGGGGTGGTTATGAGTATCCACAACTTATCATAATTGCCATACTGGCGCTTTTTTGGATCGATGGCGGCAAATATGCTTTACAAACAAAAAATCAGTGAAATCATTTCAAATGAAAAAATTACTGCTTCCCACACTTTTAGCTATCCTAATGGGTATCGTACCCTGTATAAGTCAAAACACAAAAGGTTCAGATCCCTTGTCATCTAAATTCTATCTCGAACTGCGACCGATACAATTTCTTTTAAGTGGGTATTCCGTAGTTGGCCATTACGCCGTTAGCGAACGTTCGCAACTTGGTTTAAACGTATTCGTGGCGACCCTTTCGGAAGGAATTACCGATTTTGTTTGGGATACCCAAGGTGTTTTAGATCTTGAAGCGAAGCAAGATATCGTACTTTCCGTTTCCTATCGCTATTTTCTAAATAAGAACAAGCCCCAACACAACTGGTTCATGGGTTCCGCAATAGGGGCGGAATTTTACACCCTTACCAATTTGAACGACAGTCAACAAATTCCGTATACTTTCTTCTTTGTTGCCCCGCGGATCGGATATAAATGGCATCCCTTTACCGCCAAACTGCCCCAGCTTTATGTGGTAGGGGAAGCAGTGGTGGTTTTTCCTATTTTTGATGATGGAACCGTACCATTCAACTCGGGAGCCACGGCACAAATAGGCTCGGTACTTCCCTCCCCCTTGGTAGGTATCGGTATTCAATTTTAAGTAACTTGTTTCGATGGAAAATACCTTGCATATCGCTACGATTCAAAAGTTGCATGAACTGGCCGGAATTTCGGCACCCAAACATCAACTTTTTAGCGTTCATAGAATAGAAAACCTAAGAAACCTAGGGCCTAATTTTCCAAAACGGTTGTCTTATGGATTTTATAGCATCGGCTTGAAGAAAGACCTAAGGGGTTATTTGAAATACGGTAGGACGCATTACGACTTTCAACAAGGGGCATTGGGATTTACGGCCCCATTTCAGGTAATGGAGTTTAATTCAGATCTCATGAACAATGGAACCGGTTGGATCTTACTGATACATGAAAACCTGATTGCAAATTCCCTTTCGGAACATCAATTTGACACCTACGCCTTTTTCAATTACGACGTCAACGAAGGATTGCACTTGTCCGAAGATGAAGAAAACGCTCTTCAAAAGTTATTCGAAAATATTGAAACGGAATACCATTTGCCTATCGACCGACATAGTAAAAATGTGGTCCTATCCAACATATCCTTATTGCTCGCCTACTCCCAGCGCTATTACCATAGGCAGTTCATTATGCGGAATGAAGTAAAACCGGATGTTTTAACAACCTTTGAAAAGGAACTCAAACAATACTACATAAAATCCGAAACTGAAGTAACATTACCCACCGTAGATTACTTTGCAAACGCGCTACATCTCTCGGCAAACTATCTTAGCGACCTCTTAAAGGCAACTACGGGAAAAACAGCTTTGGAACATATTCATATGCACTTGGTTTCCACGGCAAAAAAACGGTTGCTCATTTCCAACAATTCCATTTCTGGGGTAGCATATAGTCTTGGATTTGAATACCCTCAGTATTTTAGTCGACTGTTCAAAAACAAAACTGGCGAAACGCCGAGTGCCTTTCGACGTGGCCGACTGTAAATATTGCCGTCTTTGGCAGCTCACAATAACAATGTCCGCTCGTTTATCGGGCAAAAATATCCTTTGGTCCCATAGGGCCATCATCGTTTTTTAAGGTATCGGACATGCGCACCACAAAAAAAAGTAGGTTGACCACTGAAAAGGGGCAGGTTCACAACAAAACGCCGCCATACCAAGGGACTGGGCCTTACATTTAATGTATCGAAATCATCTTGTAAGAAAGACGTTAAAACAGCAAACCATGTCGTATAAAGAAAAAAGTGTTCTCTATTTTTTAGCATTGATGACGGTAAGCATCTTTTATTATCAAGTTGAACAGAACGATGCCAAAGAAATGGCGGCCGAAAAAGAGACCGTTCCCGTAGCGCTCAGTACTTCCGACAACGAAACCAACACCGCATATTATCTACCATAGATAACCATACTTAACCTACTTTAAAAGCCCGACAGTATCGGGCTTTTTTTATTGCCAAGATGCCGTTTGCAAAGATAACGAGGGCTATTCATTGACAAATGCCAGTACCCAACGTCCATCCGCCAACCTATAAAATACCACGTTTTACCATTGTCCCAAATGGTACAAAGAAGCTTTCTATATGTTCTGTTCAGTTGTTGTAAAAACAATTAAAGTTGTATATACAACTTTAATTGTTATCTTTATGCTATGGAAATTTTAGACTTCAGCACATTTCGACCCCAACAATGCATTTCCAGCAAGGTTATGCGACTCAACCGGGTCATTGCCAATATTTTTAGAAAGCACTTGCAACCCTTTGGGGTGACCGATAGCCAACTTTCACTTTTGTTCATCCTTTCCAAAACCAAGGACCGTAATCAAAAACAGCTTTCCGAGATGGCGGTACTTGAAAAATCCTCGCTTCATAGAAACCTAAAAAGGCTTTTGGCAGCAGACCTTATCGTTAGTGATCATGCCCGAAAAATCAACATCACAGAAAAAGGGAAGTTGTTGGTCAGCGCTATTATCCCCGAATGGGAAAAAGCCATGAAAGAAGCAGCGCAGTTATTGCAACCGGATGGCTTGGACGCCTTAGGGGTACTTCTCGTTAAAATTTCATCAAAATGAATACTTTATGGACAGCTCCTAGGGCTTTGGATGATGCTTCCCTGCTTATTTTAGGCACTTTGGTTCTCTTTCAGTTGACCCACTACACGGTCGCGAGTTGGAAATTCTTTAAAAATTCAAAAGGACGTTTTTTAAAGACAGCGTCCGTGACACTCTTTTGGATCGTTTATGGCGTTGTGTTCGTTAGTTCGGTTACCGCCATACCGTCATATGTAAACGCCGTTCCATATGTATTGTGCGGCTTATATCTGCCTTCGGTGATTGCAATCGTGCTATTGTTGGTTTCCCAAAAATTCAGAACGTTCACTGAACGCATGTCCCTTCGATGGATGATACAGAGCGTTGCCGGACCGGCACGGATGATTGTCGGTATGCTATTTCTGGTTTGGTTCTTTGCGGAACGACTTCCCGGAGTAGTGGCTTGGATTGCCGGTCCGGGAGACTGGATTTCTGGTTTTATCGCTTTTTTTGCTGTGGGATATCTGACCATTTTCCAAAAAACGGCCGGTTTGTCCGATAAGCACTGGTCACTTACTTCGTTTAGGAAGGCTACCGCCGAAAAACCATTCTCGAGGAACAAAAAAATCCTTGTCCGAAACCTCCATATTGCCATCATATTGGTCGGTTTTGGAATTTTGGACTTTATACTTGCTCCGGCGTCAACTGCCGTAAGCATCGCCCTCGGAGAGATACCCGAAGCCATGGGAAAACTTCCCTTAACGTTGATTCCTCTCGTCCTGGTACCACAGGTACTGGTATTGGAGGTATTGGCCATGCACCAGTTGATAGGTTTAAAACGTATGCTCAGAAATGACGTATCCAAAAAAAACACCATATGATCGAACAGCTTCCCAACTGGATCAATTTCCTTTTTCTTGGAACCTTGATCGCTACCCTCGGCTTCTTTTACCTTGCCAATGGCAAACCCAAAAAACTCATGGGGTTTATTGTTATTTGGTGCTTTATACAAGGCTTTTTGGGGTATGCAGGGTTCTACCGTATCACCGACAGCGTTCCACCACGGTTTGCCCTTGTGCTACTTCCGATCCTGCTTTTTTGGGGTTATGGATTACGACCCACACCACTGAAGGCTATCATTACAGTACGAACTACCCACCTGAGCACTTTTCTGCATACGGTACGTATACCGGTCGAAATAGTGTTGTGGTACCTCTACCGCTACGGTACGGTTCCTGAATTAATGACGTTCGAAGGCCGAAACTTTGATATTCTGGTAGGGATTACGGCACCTTTGATCGGATCACTATTTTACCTTGGACGGATTTCCAAAAAAGCCCTTTTGGCATGGAACGTCATCGGCTTGTTCCTGGTTTCCTTTATCCTCATTAACGGAATACTCTCTGCGGAACTCCCTTTTCAACAATTTGCGTTCGACCGGCCCAATACCGGTATCACCTATTTTCCATTTGTATTGCTGCCGGCTACCATTGTGCCCTTGGTAATCTACACCCATATTACGGACATCATAAAGCTACATAAGGAAATTTTTTGAACGGATATGTTTGGAAACAAACATGAGCCTTTTGTGACTTGGTAAAGCGGTCTTTTAGTAAAACGGTCCCTACAATGCCAAACGCTTACAAGAAGGCAAATGGGCAATGAACAAGTTATACCGTTTTAAACAGCAATCGATTTTAAAGGGATAAAGCATCCAATGCCGCTATGGTCCGATCCAAATCGTCATACGACAGGGCGTCGTTTAAAAAGTAGCTCTCGAATGCGCTGGGCGGCAAGTAAATGCCCTGCTCCAACATGCCGTGAAAGTACCGTTTAAAGGTATCGTTGTTGCCCTTGGCCGAAGATGCAAAATCGACCACCGGTACATCCGTAAAGTGCACCGATAGCATACTCCCGAAGCGGTTGATTTGATAGGGTATTCCTTTTTTTGCCAGTACGCGATCAAGGCCGTTTTCCAAATGGGCCGTTTTCTTTTCCAATCGGTCAAAAATTTCGGGGCGTTCGTTCAGCTCCGTCAGCATGGCCAGGCCAGCGCTCATGGCCAAAGGATTACCACTAAGGGTACCGGCCTGGTACACCGGGCCTTCCGGGGCTAAATGTGCCATAATTTCGGCATTTGCCGCAAATGCACCAACGGGCAGGCCGCCACCGATCACCTTACCAAAGGTTACCATATCCGCCTTTACTCCCAAGGCTTCCTGTGCCCCGCCCCTTGCCAAACGAAAACCGGTCATTACCTCATCAAAAATAAGGAGTATGTTCTCCTCGGTACAAAGTTGTCGCAAGCCTTCGATAAACAATTTTTCCGGAACAATACAGCCCATGTTGCCCGCTACGGGCTCAATAATGATCGCCGCAATTTCCCCTTTGTTCGCCGCCGTCAGCTTTTTAACGCCTTCCAAATCGTTGTAATCGGCCAACAGGGTGTCCTTGGCCGTTCCTTGGGTCACTCCCGGACTGTTAGGACTACCGAAGGTGACGGCCCCACTGCCCGCCTGTATCAAAAAAGAATCGGAATGTCCGTGATAGCAGCCGGCGAATTTTATGATCTTATCCTTTCCGGAATACCCACGGGCCAAACGTACGGCACTCATACAGGCTTCGGTACCACTATTTACAAAACGTATTCGGTCGATATTGGGAACCATGCCCACGGCCAAGCGCGCCAGTTCGGTCTCTATTTCGGTCGGCATCCCAAAAGACGTTCCCTTTTTTGCCTTTTCCACAACAGCGTTCACTACAGGGCCATAGGCGTGGCCCAGAATCATTGGGCCCCATGAGGCGATATAATCGATAAGTTGTCTGCCGTCCTCGTCATACAGATAGGCGCCTTTTGCCGATTTCACAAAAATAGGATCACCCCCTACCGCCCCAAAGGCCCTTACCGGGGAATTTACCCCTCCGGGGATATACTTTTTTGCTTCGGCGAACAGGGCACTGCTACGTTGGTATATCATTGGTTCTTTGTTGTATTTGGGTCTGTACTTTTGTATTTAGATTTGAATTTGGAAGGATTCCCTTTATTCCCGGTTACCGATCATTTATTGGTCCGGGCCGCGGCAACCAGCAGCTCTTGCCCTACGGAAATCGTACTTCCGGAGATACCGTTCAATCGTCGCAAATCCTCAATAGCGACCTTATACTTTCGGGAAATGGAGTACAGGGTTTCCCCAGCGCTTACGGTATGCGTTAAGGGTTCGGCGGTGACCACCTGGCCATATCCCTCCCGAACGACACCACGATCGTACCGATAGAGTTTGTGCTGTTCGATCAAAGAAATCAATTTTTGGGGATACCGCTTATCGGTGGCATAACCGGCCTGCTTCAATCCTTTCGCCCAACGTTTGTAATCATCATTGTCCAGTTCGAACAAAAAGGCGTAACGCGACCGCCCTGAAAGAAATATGCTATGGTCCCTAAAGGAGTACATGGGATGATTGTATTTGCGAAAACACTCGCCGGCCTCATCGTCGTCATGATAGGCGCGATCGCCCTCCCATCCTTTATGGCATTTTATACCAAAATGGTTATTGGTCTTCATGGCCAGGGCCCCTTTTCCAAAACCGCTCTCCAAAAGCCCTTGCGCCAATGTGATGCTCGCAGGAATGCCATAGGCCTTCATTTCCATTTGAGCCACTTCCGAAAAGGTGTCGATATATTCCGCTACGGAATTGATCGGGAAGGCTACGAATTTCCCCGTATCCTCCGGCAAGCTGTAATACCCATTATCGTCGTATACCGGCTTCTTTACAGGTTTGCTTGTTACTTGTTCCTTTGGGGTGTTGTTGCCATAGGTGGTCCGTTTTTTCATCTTACAGCCGACCAGCGTTACTCCCAAAGCAATACAGAACAATACCTTTTGTATCATATGTCTATTTGTGGTAATCCTTTCTTTTTCAATAGCGCGTTCATTCCCGCTATTCCCTGTAGCCCTCCGGTATGGATGGCCAATATCTTGGTATTTTCCGGAAAAAAATCATCTTCGATCAGGCGCATGATCCCGTAAAACATTTTTCCGGTATACACGGGATCTAGCGGAATATCCGTCTTTCTTTTAAAATCGTTGATGAAATGGATCAACGATTCGTCGACCTTTGCATAGCCGCCAAAATGGAAGTCGGTTTGCAACTCCCAGTCCCCGTTATCGGCAAATTTACGAATATCTTCCCTTAAAAAATCACCTTTTAATGCAGGAAAACCGATCAACCGTTGTGTAGTTTTGGCCGAATTGACGATACCTGCAAAGGTAGTTCCCGTTCCGGTACAGCAACAAATAACATCAAAAACCGCATCGGAATCGGTCAGTATTTCTTCACATCCCTTTACCGCCAAAGTGTTGGAGCCTCCCTCGGGAATATGATAAAATGGCCCAAAGCGATTTTCAAGTTCCGCTAAAAATTGGGGCCCTGTTTTGGTCTTGTAGGCTTGCCTGGTAACGAAATGAAGCTGCATTCCCTGACGCACGGCGAATTGTAAGGTAGGATTATCATGCCAACGGCCCTGCAGTTCCTCTCCCCGGACCACCCCTATGCTATAGAGTCCATTTTCCTTTGCCGCCGCAGCGGTAGCCGCAATATGGTTCGAATAGGCACCACCAAAGGTCAACAACGTTTGCACCCCCGTTTTCTGCGCTTCCTCTAGATTGTATTTGAGTTTTCGAAATTTATTTCCAGATACAAAAGGGTGTATCAAATCGTCCCGCTTTACGTGTAGCGTTACTTTTTTTCGTTCTAATAACGGGAAATGAATTTGCTGGTTCCGGGTCTTCAACTAAAAGTAGCTTGCCCTAAAGATATTTAATAAAACTGAACCAACGCCGTTGTTGCGGATAGGAAAGGTCGTGCTCGTTGTAATACGCCTCGCGTTCAAAGCTAATGTTCTGATAGCCCTTATAAAAGTCGAGATAAAACAAGGAACGTAACAGCCATTCGGTTAAGTACAAGACATAAAAAGGCACCACCAACAACTCCAGTTGTTGCTTCAAATGTATTTTTTCGTGATTGATCAGTACCGTATCGGACTTTAGGGCGTCTTCTTTCAAAATGATAAAAGGCCATACCGAAAGCCCTACGTAGTTACTATAAAAAAGATGTTTGAATATTAGAATCATAGAACATCATTTAAACGGACCTTTTCAAAGATAATTGTAAAGAAGGTCCTATGATTACCAAGCGTTTTTAGTTTCCAACAATTGTCATTTTACGACGAACACCCCATAAATCCCTATAATAGGTACGTTTTAAGCGCCCCTTTGGTCGTTATCAACACAAATCGTCTATTTTTGACCATACAAAGTTCAAGAATTGGGCCAAGTTGAACCCTAACGAAAACGGCCTTTGGTATTATGAAGAAGATCATACCCATAGAAGATGGCGATTTTTATTGGGCCGAGAACGGCTATCGGGTGTTTACCGCGCAATATCATCTTAAAAGGGGATATTGCTGCGAAAGCGGCTGTAGGCACTGCCCCTATGGCTACGACCCCAAAACGAACAAGCTTAGCAAGAACTAGTTTTCCGGCATGATTTTTGAGATTTAATCAACGATGAAAAATAGTACGTAACGTTATAAAAAAAATTGATATGAAGGCACTTAAGACATTTGTATTGCCGATGGTCGTGATGTTGTTCCTCAGTTCCTGTTCTTCGGTACGGGTATTGGCCGATTATGACCGGGAAGCTAATTTTACTTCTTATAAGACCTATGCGTTTTATAAAACGGGCATCGATAAGGCCCAAATATCCGATCTGGACAAAAAACGGATCTTAAAAGCGATCGAAACGGAGATGGCGAACCGCGGCTTCACAAAATCCGAACAACCGGACATGTTGGTCAGTATTTTCACCAAGGAACGGGAGCAAGTAAACGTCTACAACAACAACTTCGGCTGGGGAGGCTGGGGCGGTTGGGGTTGGGGCGCTGGCTGGGGCTGGGGTCCTGGTTGGGGCTGGGGTCCCGGTTGGGGAGGCAGCCAGGTAAGCACAAATACCCAAGGCTCGCTATACATTGATCTGGTCGACACCAAAACAAAATCGTTGGTATGGCAAGGTCGTGGCGTGGGAACGCTCAACAACATTAGAAAAATCGAGAAAAAGGAACAGCGCATACGTGAGTTCGTTTCCGAAATCATGAAAGCATATCCGCCGGATGCCCTAGCGGTAAATTAGAAATCAACATCCCCTCTTCTTGGAGGGGATTTTTTTTGGGGCATAAACGCAAAAGGGTAATTTTTAATGGGTAAATTTAAGTAGGAAATGGTATTAAACCAAAGGAAACGAGGTACTGTACTTTGCCTCGTTTAAAACGAAGGCACTCTTTACCGTACCAATGTGTGGCAAGGACGCTATTTTATCTTTGGAAAATGTAAAGTAGGCATCCAGATCGGTCACAATGATCTTTAATAAAAAATCGAACTCCCCTCCTACCACAAAACACTCTACCACTTCTGGATAGCGTTGCACACTTTCTGCGAACGCATCCATCATTTTACCTTTCTGTGCCTCTAAGGAAACAAAACTAAAAACAGTGATGGCATTTGCGATTTTTGGCCGGTCCAACAAGGCTACATATCCTTTGATATAGCCTTCCTTTTCCAGCCTTCGAATACGCTCATATACCGGTGTTTTGGTAATGCCGAGCTGTTCGGAAATCACTTTAATGTTCACCTTGGCATCGGCCTCCAGTAATTTTAGGATGCTACGATCGATGTCATCCAATTTTTGCGCAGTCATTTTTCCTGATTTTACTTTCTTCCTTCCATAAATTTACACTTTTTCCTTTTAAATGTATTATTATTAGGAAAAATTAGGTCCTTAATGACATTTATCGATTTTTTGTTCCATAATTAATACCTTTAGTAGGGAAAACAACGTTTTATGTTGGCATGACCAACCCTTATTCCTAGAATGGAACAGGGAAGACAATTTTGCTTAATTTATGGAAACCACTTACGAAAGCAATCCCATTCTGGACAAACTGCCCAAACACTTGCGACAGTATATTAAGCCACAGGCATATGAGGCGTACTCCGCTATCGACCAGGCGGTATGGCGTTATGTTATGCGTAAAAACGTAGACTATTTGAGTACGGTGGCCCATAGCTCCTACCTGAACGGACTTCAAAAAACCGGTATTTCCATAGACCATATTCCAAACATGTACGGTATGAACCGGATTTTGGAGGAAATCGGTTGGGCCGCGGTAGCGGTAGACGGTTTTATTCCCCCTGCGGCCTTTATGGAGTTTCAGGCCTATAACGTGCTGGTCATTGCCAGTGACATCCGACAGCTCGAAAACATCGAATACACCCCCGCCCCGGATATCATACACGAAGGAGCGGGCCATGCCCCCATTATAGCAAACCCCGAATATGCCGAGTATTTAAGGCGTTTTGGTGAAATCGGTTGCAAGGCCATTTCAAGCGCCAAAGACTTTGAACTGTATGAAGCGGTACGTCATTTGTCCATTATAAAAGAGGCAAAAGGCACACCGGCCAGGGAAATCCAAAAAGCCGAGCGACATATTGAAACCTTACAGCAAAACATGGGGGAGCCCAGCGAAATGGCCCTGATACGAAACCTACACTGGTGGACGGTGGAATACGGACTTATCGGCACGGTAAGCGACCCCAAAATCTATGGCGCGGGCTTACTGTCCTCTATCGGGGAAAGTGCCCTCTGTATGACCGACAAGGTGGAAAAACGGCCCTACTCCATTGCGGCCGCGGCCACCCCTTTCGATATTACGCGAACCCAGCCCCAACTCTTTGTTACTCCCGACTTCGCTTATCTAAGCCAAGTATTGGAGGAGTTCGCAAATACCATGGCCTTGCGCAAAGGCGGACTTAGCGGTGTACAAAAACTTATCGATTCTAAGGAACTGGGCACCATCGAATTGAGCACGGGCCTGCAGATTTCTGGGAACTTTAGTCGTGTCATTTCTTTTGAGGACGATCCGGTATTCGTGCAGACGAAAGGCCCAACGGCACTTTCCTATCGCGAAAAGGAATTGGTAGGGCATGGCACCTTACAACATTTCGATGGCTTTGGAACACCGCTCGGCAGACTCAAAGGCATCAACCTTCCCATCGAGGCCATGGGACCACGAGATTTGAAGGCCTATGCCATTTTTGAAGGCCAGACCATTACCCTGGAATTCGAGGGGCATATTAAAATAACGGGGGAGATCCTAACCGGAACCCGAAACCTACAAGGGGAAATCATTCTGATCACTTTTAAAGATTGCAAGGTAACCCACAAAAACAACGTATTGTTCGCGTCACATGACCGGCTTTACAATATGGCCGTCGGGGTCAGCATCGTGTCGGCATTCAACGGCCCGGCAGACGTTGGTAGTTTTGACCTGGTGTCGCACGACATCCATTCGACCACGATCAAACCGACCGCTTCCGCCGAACAAAGGCAATTGGAGGGATACTACCGTCAAATTCGGGAATTTAGGGAAGGGACCAATACCACTATTTCGCGGCACAAGGTATTTGAGGCGATAAAAACATCACATCCCAACGATTGGTTGTTGCCGGTGGAGCTCTTTGAACTCGCGATAAAAAATGGCGACTCCGGTTTTGCCAAGGAAATCGCCGACCACCTCAACACGGTAGTGTCAAATGATCAAAAGGTGGCCCATTTGGTCGATGATGGCATTTCATTGGCCAAGGCATTGCACCTAAACGAATAATTAGCGCTTTTTTTAAATGAAATAAGATAAAACAATATATTCGCACAAAAGAAAGCAAAACCAAAACCTGCAGACCAAACCATTTTAAATGGTAGGTCTCCGGTAGATCCAGAAGTGTTGTCACGGTGCAGTTTCTACACCTTTTGTGATTCCGGGGGCCCCTTTAAAAAAGCAGCGTTTTTAGCCCACTTGATGATGTTCCACACACATCTTTCCGAATACCCAAAATATGTGTTTTGTTATAGCTGTAGCACAGATAAGAGGCTCGGGTAATATCCGCTTGTTTTCCGGTAAACACCCACTGTTAGTACACCCATGTATCATTCCAAACATAGCTTCATATATTGGCCATGGGGCAACGCTCGGCGGTAATCAGTAGAGCGCCCGTAATGCCCGTTTATCGAACCGACTCAATTTACCTGTGGTCCTATTCGGATCCAAACAGCTAAGCATTATCGATTTAGAGTCCGTTTCTACGGGAGTTTCTTCAATCGCGACCCCGTTCAACGGGTTTGAATCGGCAATGTTCACGTCCCTCCCCTCACAACTTTCCAAAGTATAGTAATCGGTATGCTGCAATCCTATGGTATGCCCAAGTTCGTGGGTCAAAACCGCCTCCAGTCGCCCAAAGGACAGCCCGTTCAAATTAAAAATCTTAACAAACTCTCCCGGCTTCCCGTTCCTTTTCGGAAATCTCGCATTGGCACCAATTACATCTTCTGGTTTTAACGGATCGTTAAACACCCAAATATCCGCCTCCTGAAAGTCTTCTACCTCATTGGAAAATTTAACCGTAAACGAAATATCCAACCTGTTTAACCCATTGTATCTGTTTACCGCACTTCTTAAAGCCCTACGTTCCCTTTTGGACAAACCGAGCTGCCCGTCAGCGGTAACCAGGTTCTTAAATGCAAAGACTTTCAGATTCTTTTTGCCATTTGCTCCCAAGGCCACTAAAAACCTGCTTCGGTAATGTCGCCCTAAAACGGATTGCTTTTTATCTTTTAGCGCCAAGTGCGCTTTATGCATATCCTGGATTTCTGTCTTCAACAAGAAAATATCTTTCTCTACCACGTAGCCCTTCTGATTCCCTCCATAAATGGAGGGAACTTTTTCAATGCCGACATGCGTTGTATTCAAGGAAAGGTCATCCAACATATCCAATACTTCTTGTTCCACCGAAATAGGTGGTATTTCATCTTTACCGTTTGTTTCTTTCATGGGTTCCTGTTCCATATTTTGGGAACAGGATACTACCAACAGTAGCATCAATATACGGTTCAGGCAATATTTTACTGTGCTCATAACTCCTTCATTTTATGGTTAAATCGATAGTATTGGATAGGCATACTATTTTGAATAAGACACTACTTACCCAAATTACAGTCGTGCTTTTAAACTGCTATAAAACAAATTAAACTGAACTACCGGGTTTTGGCATCCCGGTACATTTTCGTGGAGTCAACGCTTTCTGTATTCCGTATTTCAACTTTACAATCTGTTCGGGTACTCTCAAACGTTTTGAATATGTAAAGAGGCACATCCAAGAGAGTGAAATGGGCCATGGCCATCAACGTAATCCGGAAAGCGTAGGAAATATAAAAAACGAGAAGAACTTCACCAACCAGACCAGACCAGGCCAGACCAAAAACCACTGTTTTCAAAAAGAAATTGACCAAGGCCAATGTACGCCGTCGGCCATAAAACGTAAAAAGTAGCCGTTACATAAATGCCATTATTTCCCTATATTACCTAACGGACAACTCGCCTGTAGGCGACCGGTAATAAAACCTCGGGAGAATGGATCGGCACACTCCTTTTTTAATAGATGGTATTGGAGCATTACTCTCCGCGGTACTAGTGGGAACAATTTTAATTCCTTTTCAACCCTTATTCGGTATGCCGAGGCCCGCTTTAGTTGTTTTGGGGTCGATCGCAATAGTATTTGCGTTCTATTCTTTTTCCTGTTTTGCGCTAAAGCCATTCTTATGGCATAGGTATCTAAGAGGTATTGCACTGGCCAACCTCCTTTATTGCGTCCTTACCACGGGACTGGTTTTACGGTATTACACCAAAATGACCTTTTTGGGCCTTGGTTACTTTTTTTTAGAGATCGTTTTGATTTTGGTTCTGGTCCGTTATGAACTCCATAAAGCAAAATCAGGATGAACCATACCCTAAACCCGGATTATGCATTAGAACTTCGTAATGAAGCTTTTAGCTGCGATAAAATATGACATTTTATGAATGTAAGCATAGCACCGCTACGGTTACATTTAAAAATGTAGCGCAGCACCATAGTTTGAAGTAGCTGGAAGCTGTAATAGATTTTCTAATGCATAAAGCGGGTTAAATACCTCATGTAAACCGGCTACGATCTATGGTGATGTCGGGGAGCCGTGTTATACCAACAGCAAATCAAAATACGCCTTATATCATTTTTTTTGAAATTACCGACACCTCAAGGGTTTTGCATAGCCATAACTTCGCCAACATTTACAAGAAAAGTACATGAAAAATGAACACATTGGAACGGTTCATTTTTATTTGTAACTGGTATTAGTCCAAAATAGGGGAGAAACCATCTGCCACAATCTCGTCTTCGTAAACCAGCGTCCACCCCATGGCATCGGTTAATACGTAAAATTTATGCAATTCACTGATCAATCGATTTTGGGCATTCTTTTTCAGGTTAGAGGCATTGACTTTTTTCAGCAGGGAAGCATTGACATTTTTTTTGATCTTATTGTAATCCGCAGCGGTAAACTGGTTTAAATAATCGGCCGAAACATCGTAATATTCAAAATCGGGATGCACTTTTATTTCAGGTTCGGGAATACGGGTAATGTGCAAGGTTTTGGTAGTTTCATCCAGTTCAAAATCAATTTTTCCCAGGTCATAGGCCACGGTAACCTCCGCATTTACCACCACAAGCGCTTTTTTATCGGCGGTGATCAAAGGGCCGAACAATTCTTGGGAATCCTTATAGTTATACACTTCCGCAAAATGACCTTCGGTCACTACCAACTTGGAAACGTTTTCGATCTGCTGTTGTATCAACATGGAATTTTCCTCTAAAATGGACTTCTCCTTTTTGTCCTCGGCGCATGAGCGAAATACCAACACCCCGGCAAGGGCGATTACGATACCTACGATTATTTTTTTCATTTGCTCATTTTTTTGATTCCGGACATTTGAAGGCAAGTACTACGCCTGGAGCGGAAACGCCATCCAAGGATGCTTCTCTTTAAGATACGTAATTTTTGTGCTAAGCGATCTTAAAAACTGTTGATGTTCCTCGGAATTGGGATGAAACGGTCGATGCTCCAAACCTTTCTGTACCGTTTCTACCGCATCCATGGTGGCCCGGGCTTCGTAGGTAATGTACGCCCCCTTAAATTTTTCCCAAATGTAATCCACGGCCACCGGGGAGGGGTGCACCATATCGGGACCATAAAAACGATAATCGCGCAGTTCGTCCATTTGGATCTCATAGGAAGGAAAATAACTACTGTTATCGCCAAACGTTGCCTTTCCGAGCACCTCATGAACGGCCGAAAGCAAATGGGCCTTGCTCCGTTGGTTCTCAACAAAACCGTCCTTCAAATGCCGTACCGGAGAAACGGTAAACACCACCTTTAGGCCTTGCTTTAAGGAGCGAACGGTGCTTATGATATTTTCTAAACTTGCGGTAATTTCCGAAATGGAAAGTAGTTCCTTGGCAAACTCCTTTTGCGGCACCTTGTGGCAATTGGCCACCGTTGTATCGGTTTTTAAGTGACGGTACGTCCAAGCGGTGCCCAAGGTAATGAACACATGTGTGGCGTTCCCTAAAAAGGCCCTAGTGGTTTTCAGCTGTCCGTTCAACTTTTGAAGGACCTGTTTTTCATTCGAATCGTTATGCTCGGAATGGGCATCAAAACAATGCCACTGCCCCTTGTCAAAAAACAGCGCTTCAGGGCCGTACATTTCCGCTCGCACCGCTCTTTCCAAAAAATTTTCGATCGCCCTGGGATGAAACAGGATGCCGAAGGGGTTCTGCAAGGTACGGAACCGATAGCGCTCCAACTTACCGCCCATATGATCGGAAAAGCAGGAACCCAATAATACGATTCGACTTTGATAATCGATCGCTCCCTTTGCTTGCGGTATCGGTACTTGGGTCTGTAAACGCATGGACTGTTTTAGGGGTTTCTATTCCAAAGGAATCGTTCGGGCCGTGTTTTTGGCAAATATTTCGTTCAGATCCAGTTGCGTGGTCTTTTCATTATCCAATTGATACACCAAAATCATTTTCATTTCGCTGATATTGATGAAGCTGCTGTACAGGGTGCCCCCTCTGCGACCTGTTTCGGTTTTCATCGGCACCTGTACGCCCCTCGCCCCGGCATTCCCCAACATCTTTAGGTCTACGGGAGTTTTCAGGGACTGTAAACGCTGCAGTTCCTTATCGATCGCTAAATACCTGGGACAGCTGATACCGTCCACTGCGGTATCGGAGAGGTTGAAATTGGTCATCAACAGACGATTTTCCTTAATCCGGACTATGTTTCGTTTTCCGTTTACCCACTCTACTACAACGGCGTTTCCCAAGCGGTCGCCGAACATCATATGCGCATTGTCGAGCGCGATCTTTTTACGTTCCAAATACGCTAAAGCTTCCGCTACCGTTCCACAGGAAGCCAAAATACGATCGCCCAAGTTTCCTTTAGGGCCTTTGTATCCTTTGGGGCGTTCTTGACCAGGGGTGACCGCCCCATCAAAAAAAAGTCCTTTTTCATTGAT
The DNA here is from genome assembly GCF_050589625.1 of Maribacter sp. 2-571. NCBI lineage: Bacteria > Pseudomonadati > Bacteroidota > Flavobacteriia > Flavobacteriales > Flavobacteriaceae > Maribacter > Maribacter sp. 2-571. The sequence goes on from NZ_JBNGOP010000035.1 coordinate 41,533, forward strand.
TCCCCCTTGTGCAAAATCGTCCCAACCGTACCACAGTCGAGCAAATTTCTTTCCTTTTGCCGGCTGTACCTGTATGTAGGCATCCGTATCGTAAAAATAATCTTCGTTGTTGACCGCATAAATGTTTCCCGTAGCTTCATCAATATAATAGAACACGGAACAGGCGAAGGCGGTACCACCACAAAAAAGCAATGGCAAAAACAATAGGATAAATGTTCGCAAAAGCGCCATAAAAGGTGTTTTGTTAGGGTTGCACGTAGGTTTTGGCACGTTCGAGCGCCGCTGCGATACCTCCGGGATCTTTCCCGCCCGCTGTGGCAAAAAATGGCTGCCCGCCACCGCCACCTTGTATGAGTTTTCCAAGCTCGCGTACAATGGTGCCCGCGTTCAACCCTTTGCTGGCTACCAGCTGTTTGGAGATGTAACAGGAAAGCAACGCCTTACCTCCTTGTTCGGTGCCGAACAAAAGGAACATATTGTCCTGATCTTGCCCCATGGCAAAGGCGAGATCTTTTATCCCTCCTGCATCCAAATCTACTTTTTTTGCCAAAAAACGGACACCGTCGACCACCTCCAACTCATCCAATAACGTTCCTTTAAGGTTTTTGGCCTTGTCCTTTAACAATGCTTCCAGCTCTTTTTTAAGACGGGCATTTTCGTCTTGTAGGGAAGTAACCGCCTTTAAGGGGTCCTGTGGATTGTTCAAAAGGTCCTTGATCTCAAAGAGGGCCTGATTGGCCTCGGCATAGAACGTTTTGACCGCATCGGAGGTAATGGCCTCTATTCTTCGGATACCGGCAGCGACCGCGCCCTCCGATCTGATCTTAAAATGCCAAACATCCGCGGTATTTTGTACGTGGGTACCGCCACAGAGCTCGATGGACTGGCCAAAGCGAACGGTCCGTACCGAATCGCCATACTTTTCCCCGAACAGGGACATAGCCCCTTCTTTTATGGCAGTTTCCTTTGGAACATTTCTGTTTTCCTCTAAAGGAAGTTGCCCTTCGATACGGGCATTGACAAAATTTTCAACGGCCTTGAGTTCCGCTGCCGTAAGCTTGGAAAAATGCGAAAAATCGAACCGTAGGTATTTGGAGTGTACCGCCGAACCTTTTTGTTCTACATGGGTACCCAACACTTCCCGTAAGGCCTGGTGTAACAGGTGTGTTGCGGTATGGTTCGCAGCGGTCCGTTGCCGTTGTTTTCCATCGACCACTACCTTAAAACGTTCCTCCAAATGTTCGGGCAAACGCTTTGCAAAATGTACAATTTCATCATTCTCCCTTTTGGTATCCACAATATACACCACGTCGCCATTGGACATCTCCAGGTATCCCTTATCGCCGACTTGTCCCCCACCTTCGGGATAGAAAGGCGTTAGGTTGAATACCAATTGAAACTGCTCCCCTTCTTTTTTGGAAACTACTTTTCGGTACTTTACCAGTTTCACGTTCGCCTCCAACACATCATAGCCCACAAATTCCTGCTCGGCGTCATCGGTCAGCTGCACCCAATCTTCCTTGGAAACTTCGGAAGCGGAACGGGAACGGTTTTTTTGTTCTTGTAATGCCGACTGAAATCCTTTTTCATCCAACGTAAAACCTTTCTCCTCCAAAATGAGCGCAGTGAGATCGATAGGAAAACCATAGGTATCGTACAACTCAAAAGCCTTACGCCCATCAATTTCTTTGCCCTTATTGGCCGTTATTATGGTATCGAGCAGCACCAAGCCTTGCTCCAAGGTATTCAAAAAGGAATGCTCTTCTTCCTTGATCACATTTTCAATAAGCTGTTGCTGTTCCCTGAGTTCCGGAAAGGCATCGCCCATAGTATCGCCCAACACTTTTACCAATCGGAACATAAACGGTTTCTTGGTATCCAAAAAGGTGAAACCGTACCGAATGGCCCGTCTTAAAATTCGTCGGATTACATATCCCGCCCCAGTATTGCTTGGCAACTGTCCGTCCGCAATAGAAAACGATACCGCCCTAATATGGTCGGCAATGACGCGAATGGCAATATCGGTTTCTTCCTTTTTTCCATATGCCGCATTCGAAATCACTTCTATTTCCCGGATCAACGGGGTAAAAATGTCGGTATCATAATTGGATTTTACGCCCTGCAATACCATGCATAAACGTTCGAATCCCATACCGGTGTCTACATGTTTTGCAGGTAAAGGCTCCAATTGTCCGTTCGCCTTTCGATTGTACTGCATGAAAACGAGATTCCAGATCTCCACTACCAAGGGATGGTCCTGGTTCACCAGACTTGCACCGGACACCTTTGCCTTTTCGGCGGCCGATCGGATATCGACATGTATTTCGGAACAGGGGCCACAGGGACCTTGATCGCCCATTTCCCAAAAATTGTCCTTTTTATTTCCCATGATGATCCGATCTTCGGGCACTATCTGCTTCCATAGATCGAAAGCCTCGGCATCCATATCGAGGGCATCGGCATCGTTGCTTCCCTCAAAAACGGAGACATACAGACTTTCCTTATCGATCTTAAGCTCCTCGGTAAGCAATTCCCAGGCCCATTGGATGGCCTCTTTTTTAAAATAATCGCCAAAACTCCAGTTGCCCAACATTTCGAACATGGTGTGATGGTAGGTGTCCTTACCAACTTCTTCAAGATCGTTGTGTTTGCCGCTTACCCGAAGACACTTTTGGGTGTCGGACACCCTGGCTGCTTTTGCAACACTGTTTCCCAGAAAAAACGCTTTAAATTGGTTCATACCCGCGTTCGTAAAAAGCAATGTGGGATCGTCCTTGATGACCATAGGGGCAGACGGCACTATCTTGTGGTCTTTTTCCTTAAAAAAGTTTAAAAATTTGGCCCGTATCTCGCTGGAAGTCATGAATATTATAAGGTTTTATAAAAATTAACAGTTTATACAAAACAATTTTTATATTTGTTTGTTTTGATAAAACAGGACAAAAATAGGATAAAATACATTCATGTCTAAGGTAAAGTACTATTACGACCCCGATACGCTCTCCTACCGAAAGATCGAGCCAAAGAAGTCGCGCCGGTACCGGAATATTGCCTTTTTTGTCCTCGGGGCGTTTCTTTTTGGGCTGTTGGGCCTCATCTTTTTGTTGAACACCAACATGATCAATACCCCGGCAGAACTGTCGCTGCGCAGAGAGGTCAAAAACTACGAACTGCAATTTGAGTTGCTCAATAAAAAAATGGAGCAGATCGAAGAGGTTCTGGGTAATATTGAGGAACGCGACAACAATATTTACCGTTTGTATTTTGAGGCCAACCCCATACCGGAGGAACAGCGGAGGGCAGGTTTTGGTGGTATCAATCGGTACAAATCCCTTGAGGGTTTCAACAATTCGGAAATGGTGATCGCCACCACCCGAAGGTTGGATATTATTAAAAAGCAAATGGCGATACAGTCCAAATCCCTGGACGAGATCACCAAACTGGCCGCCGAAAAGGAAAAACTACTCTTGGCCATACCGGCCATACAGCCTATAAGTAACGAAGATCTTACTCGAATCGCATCAGGTTATGGTTGGCGATCGGATCCTTTTACCAAAGCACGAAAAATGCATTGGGGCATGGACTTTACCGCTGCCAAGGGCACGCCCATATATGCTTCCGGTGATGGAAAAATCACTCGGGCCGACAACAACTCGTCGGGCTACGGCAAACACATCCGTATCGACCATGGGTATGGCTACATGAGCCTATATGCACACATGAGCGCCTATAACGTGAAGAAGGGTCAACGCGTAAAACGTGGCGACCTTATTGGTTTTGTGGGCAGTACGGGACGATCTGAAGCGCCCCACCTGCATTATGAGGTTTGGAAGGAAGATGACCGCATCAACCCCATTAACTTCTACTACGGCAGTTTAAGCGCTAAGGAGTTTGAAGACATGCTGAAATATGCGAACCAAGAGAACCAATCGTTAGACTGATGCAAGTAGACCTTCCCGAAAAACTGTATTATGGCATCGGCGAAGTCGCAAAGGCATTTGATGTCAACACCTCATTGATCCGTTTTTGGGAAAAGGAGTTCGATGTTATAAAGCCCAAAAAAAATGCCAAAGGGAACCGCAAATTTACCCCTCAGGACATCAAAAACCTTCAGTTGATCTATCATTTGGTGAAAGAACGCGGTTTTACGCTAGAAGGTGCCAAGACGCATTTAAAGGAAGGCAAGCAAAAGACGCTTGACAATTTTGAAATTATTCAAAAACTGGAGCGGGTGAAAGCTGCCCTGGTAAAAATAAAAGAACAACTATAACCCTCTAAACTACCTGAAAATGAAAAAAGGACTCATCGTACTGATCGTACTGGGCGTATTGGCGTTTGTGCTATACGACTGGGCCGTTGGCTTTAACAACACCGCGGTAACCTTAGAGGCCGATGCCAAAACGGCATGGTCGAACGTAGAAAGTGCCTACCAACGCAGAAACGATTTGATCGGAAATTTGGTAAAAACCGTACAGGGCGCCGCCGATTTTGAAAAAGGCACCCTTAAAGAAGTCATTGAAGCAAGGGCAAAGGCTACGGCCACCAACATCGATGCCAACAACCTTACCCCGGAGACCATGGCACAGTTCCAAAAAGCACAAAGCGGACTCACCGGCGCCCTTAGCAAGTTGATGGTGGTGGTAGAACGGTATCCCGACCTAAAGGCCAACCAAAACTTTCTGGAGCTGCAAAGCCAATTGGAAGGTACTGAAAACCGGATCAACGTAGAGCGGAACCGTTTTAACCAAAAAGTGAACGAATACGACATACACACTACAAAATTCCCAGGGAAGTTACTGGCCGGTTTGTTCGGCTTTAAAGAAATGGCGCGTTACAAAGCGGATGCCGGTTCTGAAGACGCTCCCGATGTAGAATTTGACTTCAATTAGAAAACATGTCCAGAGTCGAGGATTTTTTGACACCGGAAGAGGAGCTCGACGTGGTACAGGCCATTATAAAGGCCGAAAAAAAGACCTCGGGAGAAATACGTGTCCATATTGAGGCCCATACCCGCCTCGACCATTTTGAGCGGGCCAAGGAAGTATTTCACCTCCTTAAAATGGACAATACCAAGGACGAGAACGGCGTGTTGATCTACGTAGCGGTGAACGACCGCAAGTTCGCCATTTATGGCGATCGGGGTATTGACAACGTGGTGCCGGAAGGCTTCTGGGACTCTACCCGCGATGCCATTGCCCAACAATTTAAGAACAATCATTTTAAACAAGGGCTTATCGATGGCGTACTAAAGGCCGGAAAAGTATTGGAAGCACATTTTCCGTGGTTCCATGGTAATGAAAACGAACTTAGCGATGAAATCTCCAAAGGCTAGCATACTACTGCTTTTTTTATGCAGCCTGAGCTTAGGGTTCGCCCAATATACCATACCGGAAAAACCCGCCCTTTCCGAACAGACGAGCCTTTACGACTATGTGGGGCTTTTGAACAAAGGGCAACAAACTTCCCTGGAACAAAAGTTGATCCGTTATTCGGACAGTACCTCTACACAGATCGTAGTGGCGATCATCGAATCGACCAAAGGAGAGGATATCGATTTTCTTGGAGCGCAGTGGGGCCAAAAATGGGGCATCGGACAAAAGGGGAAGGACAATGGCGTTTTGGTACTACTGGCCAAAGGAGATCGCCGTATCGCCATTAGTACCGGTTATGGGGTAGAAAGCCGTTTGACCGACGCCCTCTCGCGACGGATCGTACAGAACATCATCATTCCACAATTCAAGCAAAACGATTACTACCGAGGGCTTGATATGGGTACGGATGCCATTTTTGCCGCATTGACCGGTGCTTTTAAGGAGGAACGCACTTTTAACAACGACTCCGGTTTTCCGTTCGAATCGTTTCTTCCCATTATCATCTTTTTGATCATCCTATTCATACTTACCCGTCGGAACCGTGGCAATCGCGGTGGCCGTGGTGGAGGCAGAAAATCGGGACTCGACCTTTGGGATATAATTATTTTGAGCAATATGGGCCGAAGTGGTGGCTCAGGTGGCGGTTTTGGCAGTGGCGGAGGCTTTGGCGGCGGAAGCGGTGGCGGATTTGGCGGCGGCTTCGGTGGCGGTGGCTTTGGCGGTGGCGGTGCCTCGGGAGGGTGGTAAGTTACAAGTTCAAACGCAAGTGTCAAGTTCAAACACAAACACAAATTCAAATTCAAATTCAAAATTAATCGCCAAATTCAAGCTCAAAAATCAAATCCAAATACAGAGCGAAGCCGCGTGTGTAATGTCCTCAACTAAAAATGCAACACGACTACTCCAGGTCAATTACTTTTTACTAGGGCGTGTTAACACAAAATAGGTATCTTTGTTAAATGGAATTGACGGATACCCAATTTGAAACGAT
>NZ_JBNGOP010000036.1:0-47479 GCF_050589625.1 Maribacter sp. 2-571
AACGAATTTCAAATTTCAAAGAACGACAATTGCAACCAATTGAAAATCTTTTAGTTACAACCGGACACTATTGAGTAATCAGTAATGAGTAAAAAGTATTTAGTGGGAACATTTGAACTTGATACTTGAGCTTTAACTTGAATTTGACACTTGAGCTTGTTTTTTTCAGCGCAGCGGTCTTTTTTCAATTAACAGTGATTAAATGGTTAGTAAAAAGTAGTTAGTAGTCAGAAGGAAAATAATCGATTATAAATTCGCAGTAGCAGTTGGTAGTCGGTTGTGGTCAGTAGTGCGTAAAAGTAATTCGTAAAAAGTGGTTAGAGGCAATTCTTCTAATTTTGAATTTGAATTTTAGCTTGAACTTGAACTTGAACTTGAACTTGAACACTTAAGCTTGAACTCAGTTTTCGTATACTTTGAAAATCGCTCCCATGTTGTAATTGCGATGCCCGGTTTGGATCAACTTGGAGTTTTTGTTATAGGTTTTATCAAAGACCTGCCATTTTTTGTTGTTGAAAAAGATTCTGCGCACATAGGTCTTTTGGGTTGGGGTTTCCTTGGTAAAGGGTAACAACGGTCGAAAAGAGGTGGAAATTTTTTGCACTCCGCGCGGTGTTTTTACTTCCCGATATTTTTTTGTTTGTGCCAAGCGCCCTGCCTTATTGGTGTAGCCCAATACTTGTAGGGATGCAAAGAGTCCGTTTTCCGGAATGAATATGCTTTTTTCGGCTACGTTGAGGTCAAATACTTTATCGGCTTCTGCGGGTATGGAAAATACGACTTCTTCATAACCGATCTGCATGCCGGGCAGCCCTCCTTTATTCTCATAAAACTGTATCCGGAACAGGGTAGGGAAGGCTCCCTTGCCTTTGGATTTGTATTGGGTCTCGGCATTGATGGGGAGCAATAACCTGGCAATTTGGGTCGGTTTGCCATCCGTCCTTTTAAAAAGAACCGCCACTTCGCTCTCCACGGTAGGCAACCAACAAGCAAAAATATCGGAGTGGGTGGTCGCTTTTCGCTTTCTTGTTTTGAATTTACCTTCTTTTGGTGCGGATACCACGACCTCGCTCAATTGGGATACCTCCGGTCGCAACCGTACTTTCTCCGGTACCGGATCTATGGCAATCGCTTTTTCGGTATACCCCATGGCCGAAATATAGAGACTATCGATATCGGCATATTTTTTAGCGGAAAATGTAAACATGCCATCGTCGTCGGCAAAATTCCCCAAGCCGTTGCCAAAGGAAATGGTGGCAAAAGGGATGGGCTCGTTGTTAAGGCTATCGACAATAACAATGTTTTGGGCCGTTATGCAAACCGGCAGTATACAAATGAAAAGGTAGCGCAATAGTTTCATGGACCATTTTTGATGTTGGCGGGACAGTAGTCATAAGCTACGGCTACGTCCTCATTACAGCAACAACGATTTACGTACTTTATTGCTCAAATAACAGTATTGTTCTACCATTTCAAACTTAAAACGGTATTCCTACGGCGAACGGTTTTTTTTAAATCCGAATACATAACAGGTCGTTCCGTGAAAATGTCTTTCCTCCACAAATTCAAAACCAGGCAAAACCGTAATCACCGAGCATTACAAGTTGCGATTTAAAAATGCAATGATCGGTTTTACTTCCTGATAGGAATCCATGATCTGAGTAATTACGTTCTCGGAAACCATTTCGCTGTCGGTCAGTTTATGCACGGTATAAAACCCTTTCATTCGAAGATACCGTATGGCGGGACTCTCTTTATCAAAGCCTTTCGGGACAGTTTTTAACGTATCTGGCGACTGTACACTATCTGGAAATGCTTCACGAAAAGAAGTTGAACCGAGGAGCGCTTCCCATTCTTCCAGGTTGGTTTCTATTTCTTTTCGAAATTTATTCAACGTTGGTGTACGTGGCATATAGACGCCTCCTCCAACAAAGGAGTTGTTCGGTTCCAAATGCAAATAGTAACTGGCGTGTTCCGATTTGTATCCGTTTGGGTTAAAATTTGCAAAATAGTTGGTTTTATAAGGTGATTTATCGGCGGAGAAACGAATATCCCGGTTTATTCGTTTGATGCATTTGTTGGGCAGTAACCCTCGCCTCATGATAGTATCGTCCAGCAATTCAAGTCGCGTTATAATTTCTGTCGTAAGCGCCTGAAAATCTGCCCGTGAATCCTTGTAGGTCGCTTGGTTGCTTTTAAACCACTCGGTAGTGTTATTGTTTTTAATATTTTTTAAAAAATCGAACGTTTTAGCCTTCAACATGGTTTTTAGGTTTGGATGGTTTCTACTTCGTTAATTGCCAATCGGGTACATTGCATAATGATGTCCTGCATATCGGCCCCTTCGCTATTCAAAGGGTCGATTGCCGCAACCAGATCGGCGCGTAAACGGTATAGGTTTTCTTTTGATGCCGTTTTTGACGATTTTATCATTTTCACCTTCATCAGTTCTTCTTGTCGGGTCTGTTTTGGGTTATAGATTCCGGCCAGTTCCGTACACTGGTGGCACGCCCCATTTTTATTGATCAAAGCACAACGATGGTCAAAGATTTCAATCATGGTTTTTCGTCCATTAAATAATAAATGTTTGACGACACCTTCTGTTTTTCCCAAAATATCGGCTATTTCGTTTCGTGAAAACCCATAGATGTCTTTTAAGATCAAAGCAATCTGTTCCTCCAAGGTCAATGTTTTTGAAATACAGGTAAAGCAGAAATCGATATGTTCTTTTATTTCATAACGGCCTCTGTTAGCGGTTTGATGCGTCATAACAAAAAGCTGCTGGATATATTCCGTGGACATTGCCAAGGATTTGGCTTGATCTTGTGCGTTCGGAAGCCAACGTTTTTTCTTCTTCAAAAAATCGTACGCAAGATTGGTGGCGATTTGAAACACCCATGTTTTAAAAGCTGAATTGCCCTTAAAGGTGGAGATTTTGTCGAAAGCCTTTACAAAGGTATCGTGGGTGAGATCATCGGTATCGTTTCTGTCCGTCAACAAGCGATACAAATATGATTTAAGTTGCGGTTGAAACTCGGCAAACAAACCCTGGAAGGCATTAATATCGCCTTCCAGCGCTTTTTTTAAAGTGTTTTTCATGGGGTCCATAGGCTATAATTTGACAAAGCGTTTGTCGGATGCAACGTACTGCGCATAAAGCATAGCCGCTCCGGCCATGGCGGTATCCCTAAAAATACCAATGAAGGAAACAAAATCCCCTTCCAGCGCTTTTGGAACGTGAATTAAAAAGACGAACAGCAGTAGCTCCAAGGCTAACAATAACGATGCTAAAGTATCTAATTTTCCAATAGTTGCCGAAATGGCAAAGGAAATGAGGCAGGCTCCCGAAAAGTAGATCCAAAAATTCGGGAAAGGTAAATAATCGGGAACGTACGAGATCGTAAATTCGGTCGGGCCAAAATGTAAAAGGCCAAAGATGGCAAATGGTATAATGAACAACCACTTTCCTGATTTTTCTATTAAATGCATATTCAATGGTTTTTAAATTACGTTAGCGGTTCCAAAATCGACATCTACGATATGGCTGTTCAATGTGGCCCCGGCATCGGTAGCCAAGAATGCGGCAACTTTTGCAGTATCTTTTGTGGTCAATGGCTTTTTTAAAAGTCCGCCATTCGATAGCTGCGTTGCCATGGTCGCTGCCGGAATGCCCATAGTTCTGGCGTTCTCGTTAGTGGTTTCCTTGATCGTCCTGGTTTCGGGCATCGCGGTAGGGTTGATACAGATTACCTTGATACCTGACATTCCGAACTCTGTTGCAAGTGTTCTTGTGAGTCCCTCAATGCCGGAGCACGCTGCGGTAATCCCGGACATAAAGGGTGATTTTATTCTGGAGAGGCTTGCCGTCAACAGTAAAATAGTGCCTTTGGATTCCGTTTGCCGCATATAAGTGGCGGCGATTCTTGCAGTTAAAAATTGAGAACCTAAATGTGTTCGGATAGGTTTCATAAAGGTTTCGAAAGGCAATGAGGTCGAGGGTTGTCCATATCCCCCATCCTTGGCCCGTATGCCGATACCGTTGAAGACGATGTCCAGTTTACCCGATTCCGTAACGACTTTTTTTAAAAAGAGGTCGATTTGGTTTTCATCGGTCGCATCCACTTGAAAGGGTTTTGCAAAATCGCCGTTGGCCCGTATTTCTTCCGATAATGATTTCACTTCGGCCATGTTTCGTCCAGAAAGATAGACCAAGGCACCTTCTTTGGCCAATTCTATGGCAACTTCCCTTGCGATGGCGCCATTGGCGGCAAATATTGCCGCTACTTTGTATTGTAATTTCATAATCCCTGTTTTTTGGTTTATACCCTTTAGACTTTTGGGCCATCCAAAACGGTCGGGATTTTCGATTTTTTTTTAAAGTTTTACATAAACTTCAAATGAGCGCGCTATTTAAAGGACCGTTCATTAAAAACAAAAACCCGGTAATCGGTGGCATATGATGCCTTAAGAACGTTTTTGTTTCCGAGTTTTTTTATCGGGAGTATAAACCTTGGAACGGTGTAAGTTAGTTCGGTCTTCAAAACGGTTTATCGATGTACCGTAAATGTTTTAATAACCGACTATTTCTATGATGCTTTTTTAGAGTACACTACATGTGGTCTTCCAATGGTGTTCCGCAGTAAACCCGATATATTTTTTGCAATTAAGAGGGCATTGGTTTTAAAAAGGATGCATTACGCATTTGGCAGGGCGGTTTTGTTTTTCCAGGTGATAAATAGTGTTGCCACAAGTAAAAACATAAGAAAAATGGCAAGCCCGAATACGAATGGGGCTTGATTTTTCAGGAAGGCAAGTTGATCTGTTTGTTCCGCTGTGGCGGATAAAGGGGGATAGATTGTGAAACCATTTGCTGTTTTCTTGCTGGTTGGTAACAAATAATGATCTAATCGGGAGGTTATCCGAGCCATTTGATACATTCCGGCCACGGACGGAATCAGAAAAAATAAGGTTAATTGGTTTTTTAATGTAGATTGGCCCTTGCTGAGCAGCATTCTTATGAAATAAACGATTCCTCCTACCAAGGAATAGACGGTGAGGAAAAACCATAAAACCCATAATACATGGGAATGCTGGGGTGCCAGCGTCCAATAATAGTTCTCAAATTCCAAAAATAGTAGTGAAGTAAGTGCTAAAGCAAGAAGTCCAGACAACAATATCCATTTAATTTCCGCTTTCATTTTGCTGCTCATCGGGTAATTTTAGTATCTGATGTTCTTTTTTGGATATTATTAAAACACTACATCAAAAATAAAATGCCCTACGCTATTCTGCTAAGTCCGTACTCAACAGTCCGTAAAATGCTTTGATTCCATAGGCGATCTGGCCTATCCGTAAATTTTCGTCCGGACTGTGCTGGTTGTTGTCCGGGTTTACCATGGGAACGATAAAAGCGGGAATCTCCAATTCGTTGATAAAGGGAGCGATGGGAACGGTACCGCCCATAATACGGATTTGAACGACATCTTCGTTAAAAGTGGTTTTCAGACTGTTCACGATAAAGTTGCCATAGCTGTTGTCCAAAACGGTGCGAAATGCATCCGTGACACCGCCTTCTTTTACCAACAATAGTTTGTCGTGTGCCATGCGCTCCTCCAAGGTAGGTTCTTTGTTGATCAGATGGAACCCTTGTTCTTTCAAATAGGTTTTTACGAGCCCTTTTAAGCGTTTGCCATCGGATTCGGGAACCAACCGCAGGTCCAACTCGGCGGTGGCGCTTTCGGGGATGATGGTACGTGCTTTTGGGCCTACCCATCCGGAGTGGAGCCCCCTAATGTTCAAAGAAGGGTATTGTAGGGCCTCTTGATAAAAACTACCCACCCGTTCCGGCGTTTTGATGGCAAGGGTAGCATGGATTGTCGACGGGTCTTCCGGAACGTTTTTCAGAACTTCCATCGTTGCCTCGTCCAACGTAATGCCATCGTAATATCCGGGAATGGATACGCGACCTTCCGTATCCTTCATTCCGGCCAGGGCCCGTGATAACCGAAGGGCGGGATTCGGGGCATAGTTGCCATAGTGGCCGCTATGTTGTGGGCGAATAGGTCCGTACGCGGTAAGGCCCATAGTGGTTATTCCTCGGCAACCATACACCACGGTAGGTTGCCCCGAAGCGTGAACGGGACCATCGTTTATGATCAAAAAATCCGCTTTTAATAGCTCCCGATATTCTTTTACCGCCTCCGGAAGCGGTTTACTGCCTTTTTCCTCCTCACTATCTAAAATGACCTTCACGTTAAAGGGAATTTCAACCGCATTTTTTTTGAGCAGATCAATAGTGTTCAAAAACATGACGATCGGCCCTTTGTCGTCGGCCGTGGAGCGACCGAACAACCGCCAATCATAATCGATATCGTCGGTAAGCTCATCAAAGCTTTGGTCGGTCCAGCCGTCGTTTGTCTTTGATTTGAGTACAATGTTATAAGGGTTTGGCTGGTTCCACTTGGCGGCATCTACCGATTGGCCGTCAAAATGCATGTAGAACAAAACCGTAGGTTTACTATCTTCCATGGGCAGCGCCGCAAAAAATAGCGACTCCCCTTTGCTGGGCAATACAGAGCTATTAAACCCGCGTTCACTAAACTTTTTCGCCAGCCAATTCAGGTTGAGGTTCATATCGGCATGTTCAAGTGCATCGTTCGGTATGGCCACAAACTCACGAAGTTCGTCTATGGTATGGCGAACCTGCGATTTTAACTGTGTATCCTCTTGGGCATTGATGAGGCCGCCTAAAAAAATGGCAAGGAGAAGCGCTGTTTTTTTCATTCGATCAAAATTATTATAATACGGAAGTTATACCATTTCTACCTTAAAATTACCCATTAAAAATTACCCTTTTCCCTTTATACATCAAAACAAAAAACAACCGTAGCTACTGCTATGCTTGATTTTTCTTTTTCGTCTAAGCAAAAAATGACTGCTTTCTATTTGGGTGTTTTAAAGCAAAAATGGTATGAAACTGGTATCAGGTTAAATGTAGGGATATTTGATGAAATTAACGGTTGTTCCACATCCTGAAATGCTGTTAAAATATTTCGCTGAAACCACGGAATCGTTCAAGATAAAAAGTAGCAAGAAACACAACTAGAAATCGATTTCACTTTACCGTACCGTTACCGCGAAAACCATTTGAGACCTAACGATTCTTTTTCCATGGATGTCCCGACCAATATGAACGTTTTGGGATGCAAAATGGAGCTGTATCCGAAGTGTTTTTTAACGAATCCCCGCTACAAAATCAGAAATTTTGGAAATCCCTTTAGCGGTCAGGTGTTTTATAAATGCGGAGCCTATGATGGCCCCTTTTGCCGTTTTTGTGGCCGCCTCGAACGTTTCGGAATTGCTGATTCCGAAACCTACGATTTGAGGATTCTTTAGGTCCATACCGGCAATTCGTTCAAAATAGTCGGTCTGGGTATTTCCAAAGCCCGACTGTGATCCGGTGACACTTGCCGAACTGACCATATAGATAAAACCGTCCGAAGCTTCGTCGATGGCCCGGATTCTGGAATCACTTGTCTGTGGTGTAATCAAAAATACATTGATGAGCCCATATTTTTTAAAGGTTTCCTCATACTCCGCTTGATAGACATCCAAAGGGAGGTCGGGCATAATAATTCCGTCGATTCCTATTTCCTTGCATTTTTCACAGAAGGCCGCTACGCCATATTGGAGCATGGGATTAAAGTACCCCATCACGATCAAGGGAATGGATACGGTGTTGCGAACATCCTTTAACTGGTCGAACAACAGTTCGGTATGCATCCCGTTTTTAAGGGCGGCGGTAGAGCTATTTTGAATGGTCGGGCCATCGGCCAGGGGATCGCTAAAAGGAAGCCCGATTTCGATCATGTCCACACCGCTTTTCTCTAGTTCTTCAATAACATGTAGGGTATCGTGCAGCGCGGGGTACCCGGCAGTAAAATAGATGGAGAGTAGTTTTTTGTCTTCTTTTAGTTTTTGGTTGATCCGGTTCATTCTTTGTTGTTTATTTCCGCGAAGGCGGAAATCTATTTAATTTTAGTTTAGAGGCCGTTAACTTTAATTTAATGCCCGTGAGAAGGTAGGCCCTTTGATAGTGGTTCAATTTTTCTACTACAACGAATGTGCTTCAATCGTTATCCACCATCCAAAAAAGGTCATCCCAATCGGGGTTCATATCGTTTATCAAATTTTCTTTCCATTGTCGATTCCAATGTTTTATTTGTTTTTCTCTTTTAATAGCGTTGTTAACGTAAGGTGTCGATTCAAAATAAATCAGTTTATGTACGTTGTACCTTTTTGTAAAGCTTTTGAATGCCCCTGACCGATGTTCCTTAACTCTTCTTCTTAAGTTGTTTGTAAATCCTACGTATAGTACCGAGTTGTTCTTATTTGTGAGTATGTAAACATAAAAACGGGCCATTTATACCTTTCGATATGCCATGATGGATTTCCGCTTTCGCGGAAATTCAAAACAGACTCATAATTTGAAATAATCAATATAAGTATTCAAATCCTTGTCCCCTCTACCGGAGAGGCTGATGACGACAATATCGTCCGGTTGGAATTTTCGGTGATTGAATACGGCAAAGGCATGTCCCGTTTCAATGGCCGGTATAATGCCTTCCAATTGCGACAGCTCTAAACCGGCCGCCATGGCCTCGTCATCGGTGGCAGAATAAAATTCGGCACGTCCGGAGCGATGTAAATGGGAGTGCATGGGGCCGACACCGGGATAATCCAATCCCGCCGAAATGGAGTAGGGCTCTGTTATTTGCCCATCGGTGGTCTGCATCAACATGGTTTTACAACCATGGATAATTCCTATTTTTCCCAAGGCCGAGGTCGCGGCACTTTCCCCGGAATCGACTCCTTTGCCGGCTGCTTCCACCGCGATGATGCCTACGGATGCTTCATCCAAAAAATGGTAGTACGTACCTGCAGCATTACTACCGCCACCGATACAGGCCACCACATAGTCCGGATTTTCCCGTCCTTCTTTTTCTTTTAACTGCCATTTGATCTCCTCGGAAATCACGGATTGGAATCGGGTAACCATGTCGGGGTAGGGATGCGGCCCTATGGCCGATCCGATAATATAATGGGTGTCCACCGGATTGTTGATCCAGTCGCGAATGGCCTCGTTCGTGGCATCTTTAAGGGTACGGCTTCCCGAAAGGGCAGGGCGTACTTCGGCGCCCAACATTTTCATACGGGCAACGTTCGGTGCCTGCCTGGCAATATCGATCTCGCCCATGTAAACGATGCACTGCATGCCCATTAAGGCACAAACGGTAGCAGTTGCGACGCCATGCTGACCGGCACCGGTCTCTGCAATGATACGGGTCTTGCCCAATCGTTTTGCCATAAGTATCTGCCCAATGGTATTGTTCACCTTATGCGCTCCGGTATGGTTGAGGTCTTCCCGCTTTAGGTAAATTTTGGCACCATGTTTTTCGGAAAGGCGTTTAGCAAAATAAAGAGGACTAGGGCGCCCGACATAATCTTTTAAAAGCTGGTGAAACTCCTTTTGAAAGGATTCCTCGTACATCACCTCCAAATATTTTTGACGTAGTTCCTCAACATTGGGGTACAACATTTCAGGGATAAAGGCCCCGCCAAATTCCCCATAATACCCTTTTTCGTCCGCGTGGTAACTGCTGTTCTTTTTTGCTTTCAAAGGGGGCGTTTCAATACTATTTTTCATGGCAATTATTTTTTCGATATTTCGGTAATCGACTAAAAACGATCTTCATTTCAATTCTAGTAATACTTCCAAATTTTCCTAGTAATTGTCGGATGTTCCAAGCGACTCGAACAATACAAATTTAATGGAAATTTCTAGTACCAACACTACATGAATCGAATGGGGTGCTGATCAAGAATTGCGGTTTTGGTCCATATTTAAATTCCTCTGTCGTTGTTTGTTTTATAGTGAGACTCCGCTGATCGATGAAACCTTTATAAGCTTTTAAAGAGCGCTCAAAAGTTCATTGTTACAATCGTCGATATCATATTTTAGTTTTTTAAGGATTCATGTAAGGCAATTCTATTCCCTTCACTGTCTTGAAATTCCGCAACAAAGCCTAAATCGCCGTTATCGGTTTTTGGATAAAGCACTGTACCACCATGTTGCGTGGCCAAAATTAGGGTACGATCAATATCCTCCGTATTGAAATAGACAAGGACACCATTTGTAGTAGGCCTATAAATTTCACCTTTGGCCAAAGCTCCGGAAATACCATAATCTGCTTCCGAAATGGGGAATAGTGCCATTTCGTTCCCGTCGATATGTTGCTGCTCAAAAGCAAAGCCAAAAACGGACCTATAAAAATCCAAGGCCCGCTCCATATCGGTGACGGGGATTTCGAAGTACACCACGGGGTTGTTGGTTTTGTCCATATGGTTTTTTTGTTACGGTTCCGGAGCACTCTTTATTTTGAAAATGCCGAGGAGACTTTATTATCCAGTCAGGTGTCTTTAAGTTGGGCTTTAAAAGTAGTTAGTTGCGCTATGTTTTTCAATCCCGGTTCCAATTCAAATTTACTGTTCACGTCAATGGCATGGCAATACTTTGCTTCGGGCCGCTTTAAAAATTCTTGCAATGAAGCCGCTTCTTCCAAACCGATACCCCCACTTAAAAAATAGGGTTTGGTGGAGGGATAATTAGACAAAACACTCCAGTCAAAGGCATAACCATTACCGCCCGGCAGTTTTCCCTTGGTATCGAACAAATAGTAATCGCAGACCGTCTCGTAGGGCTTCAATTCCTTAAAATCAAAGTCATCTTTAATGGAAAACACCTTGATCAGTTGCAATTTATCACTTGCTATTTTCGCATTAAGTGCTTCGCAATATTCGGGAGTTTCCTTGCCGTGTAATTGTACCCCTTGCAGGTCATAGGTTTTTACCTTGTCTACAACTTCATCAATAGTGGCATCAACAAAAACACCAATCTTTTTTATGCCTTCGGGCATTTTGGGCATTATCCCATTAAAAGCACGTTTCGAAGGTTTCCAAAAGATAAATCCCAGATAGTCGGGCCGTAAAGCCGCAACTTCCGATGTATTCAAATTCATCCCACACACTTTTAACTGTATGGCCGTATTTTCTGTATCGCTTGTCAAACCCTACTATTTTTTACTTAGTACTTTTTACTAACTACTAACTACTAACTACTAACTACTAACTACTAACTACTAACTACTAACTACTAACTACTAACTACTAACCACTAACCACTGACCATTACCCCTCCAACTGTTCAATAAACTCCTTGGCATGCAGCCCGGGATCATCGGTTTTCATAAAATTCTCACCGATCAAAAAGCCTTCATATCCATACTTTTTAAGCGTGTCAATGGCTTCAATACTGCTAATACCGCTTTCGGAGACTTTCACAAAATCATCGGGAATCAACTTCGATAAGCTCTTACTGGTATCCAAGCTTACTTCAAATGTTTTTAGGTTACGGTTGTTCACTCCGAGCATGTCTAAACTGGGCATCAGCGATTTTTGCAATTCCGCTTCATTGTGCACTTCCAACAACACATCCAGCTGTAATTGTTTTGCCAGTTCGGAAAATGATTTGATCTCATCCCGGGTCAATATTGCGGCAATCAACAACACCACGTCGGCGCCATGGGCCTTAGCTTCGATAATTTGATATTCATCAATAATAAATTCCTTTCGCAATAAGGGCATTTGTACTGCGGCCCTTGCCAGTAACAGATCATCCAAGGCACCGCCAAAATACTTGCCGTCGGTCAATACCGACATGCCACAAACACCGGCATCCTCATAGCCTTTGGCCACATCGTGTACATTTAAGCTTTGGTTGATTTCCGATTTGGAAGGCGATCGCCTTTTGTGTTCGGCGATAATACCGCTGTTACTTTCTTTCAAGGCCGTGGCCAAGGAACGGGTATTGCGCCCAAAAAGCGAATAGGTTTCCAATTCTGAAACGCTTATCAATGATTTTTTAAGTGAAACCTCCTTACGTTTGTCCGCGACAATTTTGTCTAAAATATTCATAGCTTATAAACTGCTCAATTGCTGTAACTTTTTTAACGCTTTTAGTCCGCTACCGTTCAGCAACGACTCCTTGGCCTGTTCAAAACCTTCTTTTGGGCTAAGGTCGCGCACTGTGGCAATAGCGACGCCAGCATTGGCACAGACCACATTGTTCTGGGCTTCGCTACCGTTGCCCTCCAACACTTGCATAAAAATTTTGGCGGAATCTTCAATACTGTCGCCACCTACAATTTGGGATTGCTGTACGGGTGGCACACCAAAGTCCTGAGGGCGTAACATGCTCTCCGAACGATTGGAAATGGTTTTGGTATCGCCCGTTAGCGATATCTCATCATAGCCGTCCAAAGCATGTAGAATGGTAAATTTTTTATCGGTATTTTGATACAGGTAACCATACATGCGTGCAAGTTCCAAGTTGAAAACGCCTACCATTTGATGTTTGGGAAAAGCCGGGTTTACCATGGGCCCCAACATATTAAAAAAGGTTTTCACTCCCAATTCCCGACGAATAGGGGCCACATTTTTCATGGCGGGGTGAAATAGGGGGGCGTGTAGTACGCAAATACCCGCCTCTTCGATCGACTTTTCCAAAAAATCGGGGGCATTACTGAATTTGATGCCCAAAAACTCCATAACGTTGCTGCTCCCACATTTTGACGATACGCCGTAATTACCATGTTTGGTTACTTTTACACCGGCTCCCGCACTAACAAAAGAAGCCAAAGTGGAGATATTGAACGTATCCTTGCCATCCCCGCCGGTACCGCAAAGATCGATAGGGTTATAGGCCGCCAAATCGATGGAGACACATAAGTCCAACAAGGCGTCCCGAAAACCCTCGAGCTCTTCAATGGTGACACTCCGCATCATATAAACCGTTAGAAATGCGGCGATTTGGCTCGTGTTGTAATCCCCTTTCGCGATATTCACCAAAATCTGTTTCGCCTCGTCTTTGGACAACAGGTCGTGGTTGATGAGTTTGTTCAAGGTTTCTTTCATAATCTCTTTACTATTGAACGCGTCTTACAAAAAGTAAGCTGTTTTTTCATTTTAATCTACTAACTACTAACTACTAACTACTAACTACTGACTACTGACTACTGACTACTAACTAACCCTTCACCCAATTCTCAAGCATCTTTTTGCCTTCCGGCGTTAAAACCGATTCTGGATGAAACTGTACTGCGCGAACGTCATATTGCGCATGCCGTAAGGACATTACCTGTCCGTTTTCATCGAATGAAGTAGCGATCAGTTCCGTAGGGAGCTCCGGATCTACCACCCAAGAGTGGTATCGGCCCACTTCAATCGTCTTGGGCAATCCGTTAAAAAGGATATCTTCCTCCGTTATCGTAATCGGCGTTGCGATACCGTGGTATACCTCATCAAGATTGATAAGCGAACCTCCAAAAACTTCGGCAATGGCCTGTTGCCCCAAACAAACCCCAAAGATACGTTTGGTAGGGGCATAGGTAGCGATGATCTCTTTTAGTAGCCCTGCTTCGTCAGGAATGCCCGGACCCGGTGACAGCACTATTTTTTCGTAGGCCGCTACTTCGGCAAGTGTCAATTGGTCGTTTCGTTTGACCGTTACTTCGCAATCAAGGTCTTCCAAGTAATGCACGAGGTTGTAGGTGAAACTATCGTAATTGTCAATGACTAAAATCTGTTGCATTGTTATATCGTTTTAGCGATTTCCAAGGCCTTGGTCAACGCCCCGAGTTTATTGTAGGTTTCCTGTAATTCATCGTCAGGGTCGGAGGCGGCGACTAGTCCGGCCCCGGCCTGGTAATGTAATTGGTGGTTTTTGCTTAAAAAGGTACGGATCATGATCGCGTGGTTAAAGTTGCCCTTAAAATCCATAAAACCGATGGCGCCACCGTAGTAGCCGCGACTTGTTTTTTCGTATTGCTCGATCAATTGCATGGCACGGTGTTTTGGGGCACCGCTTAGGGTACCGGCGGGAAAGGTATCCGCAACGACCTTCATAGTAGGGATGTCCTTCTTTTTTTGGCCGGTAACTTTCGAAACCAAGTGGATCACGTGCGAAAAAAACTGTACCTCCCGGTAGTTGGTCACCTGTACGGTATTTCCATTGCGGCTAAGATCGTTCCGCGCAAGGTCTACCAGCATTACGTGTTCACTGTTTTCCTTGTCGTCTTCCGTCAGTTCCTTGGCCAATACAGCATCTTGTTCGTCATTTCCGGTACGTTTGAACGTTCCTGCAATGGGGTGTATTTCCGCGGTACCATCCTTGACGATCAACTGCGCCTCGGGAGAGCTTCCAAAAATTTTAAAATCCCCATAGTCAAAATAAAAGAGGTAGGGTGAAGGGTTTACCGAACGCAGGGCGCGGTACACGTTAAATTCATCGCCCTTGAACCCTTGTGAAAATCTTCTGGATAAAACCAATTGAAAAACATCGCCCCTTGCACAGTGTTTTTTGGCCAGGGCCACATGTTCCTTAAACTCCTCGTCCGCTAGGTTCGACCGTGCATCACCGTCCAAGGTAAAATTGTAGGAGGCAAAGTTTTTAACGCTTAATAGTTGTTCCAGTGCCTGAAGGTTACTTTCGGTTTCGTAACAATTGGCAAAAAGATAGGCCTCGTTTTTAAAGTGGTTGATCGCAATAATATTTTGATAAACGGCATAGTGAATATCGGGAATGGAAACGCTCTCCTTTTTTTTGCCGATCTCCACACTTTCAAAATAACGGACGGCATCATAGGCCATATACCCAAAAAGCCCGTTATCAATGAATTTAAACCCATTTTCTTCCGCTACAAAGCGTTTGCTAAATTGGTGAATGGTGGCTACAACATCGGTGTCTTTGGTAATAGCGGTGGTTTCCGAAGTACCGTCCGGGAACAGCTGGGAGATGGTTTCATTTGCTACGGTGATACTGGCTATGGGGTTGCAACAAATGTAGGAGAAGCTGTTATCGTTGGCATGGTAGTCGCTACTTTCCAACAAAATACTGTTGGGGAAACGATCCCTTATCTTCAAATACACACTTACCGGTGTTATGGTATCGGCAAGTATTTTTTTATAGTGCGATTTCAATAAATAGGTCATAACAAAAAACGTGGTTTAAAGGACGTTCGAATACATTCATGAAAAAAGGCCTGTCGTGAAGACAGGCCTTGTATAGTTGTACTATAATGATGCTCAGCTCACGAAACGCGTTCTGTTAAGCACCACCAAGTATGTTGTAATCTTATGTTCATTGGTCCAAATATAGTCATGTATTTTTAAAATACAAATGGAACGCGTTTAAACTTGTTGTTCGGAACTCAGAAAATAGGTTTTTGCGCCATGATAAAAGCATTTTTTAAAAAGTATTGCCAGATCATGGGTACTACAAATGACAAGACTGGCAATTGGTGTAAAATGTAAATTTCGAACGTAGCGCAATTTGAAACGAGTTCATCTCCCTGTAGATTTCGAAAGCCCTGCAACAAAATTTGCTGCAGGGCTTCAGGCTGTGAGGTTAAGCCTATATAGTCGTAAAAATAGGGTTTCTTCTAAACGCTGGTAACAATAACTTAGGTCTTTACCGGAATAGTCATCGTCCCTATTGTTTTTATATCGATTTACTGATATATCCTTAAGGTAATCAAAGGATTTTTCAGAACCAAAAAATCGGTTCTAAAATTCTAGATCGACCACAAGATCGAACTCATCGTAAATGGCTTTATCGCCCAAGTTGTCGAAAAAGCTTCCCGATCCATACTTGATATCGAATGCGGTACGATCCACTTTAAGGTTAGCGGTGGCCTTACTACCATAGATCGATACATCAAAATTTACCGATTTGGTAATTCCTTTGATGGTCAGATCTCCCGTAACCTTGTAAGCGTTTTTACCGGAAGCCACTACTTCGGTGAACTTCAACGTTGAGGTGCCGTGGTTGGCGGTATCAAAAAAGTCCGGTGAATTAAGATGTCCATCCAACTTGCCTTTGGATTCCCCTTCCAGGTCTTCGGTACTGATAGTGCCCATGTCCACCACAAAATTGCCTCCGGTTAGCTTATCCCCGTCAAAAACAAGGTTTCCTTCCTTTAGGGCAATGCTTCCGTAATGCGATCCGGTTACCTTGTATGCTTTCCAGGTTACTTTACTGGCATCTGCTTTTACCGCTTTTGTCTCTTCGGCAATAGGTTCGGTTGCAGTGGCCGTGAAACCGAATACCAATGCAAATACTAAACTCGTTACTCCTTTTTTCATTTTGTTAAAATTTAAAATTAATTAGTGTTTATAGTGGGCCGTTTTAAAACTTGTCCAACAAGCTGTTCAACAGCTGTAATTCCGATTTGGAAAAATTATGTAAAATGCTTTTTTCCGTTGTTTTCATTGCCGTATCGATAGCAGCTAAGGTAGCATTCCCTTTAGCGGTTATGGTGATTTCCACTTTTCTGCGGTTGGAGGAACAGGTAACACGGTTTACCAATGCCTTTGTCAATAATTTGTCCACCAATCGGGTCGTATTACTAGCTTTGGTGACCATACGTTCGTTAAGGGTGGAAAGGTTTGCCGGTTTTCCATTTTGACCCCTTAGGATACGGAGTACGTTAAATTGCTGTAACGATACGTTGAAGGGTTTTAAAAGCGTGGTCAATTGCTCGTTGATCTTGGTGTGTATCAACATCAGGTGAATGATCGTCCTGCTTTCCAGAGGAATCGTCTTGTCCGTTTTTATAACCGCTTCTACATTCATGTAATTACAACATTTGTATATACAAATATATATCGGATTTAAATGGTATCGTCAGAATGAAATGATAAAATAACGTTAAAAATCTAGTCGGTCCGTTCATTACGTAGGTATATAGGTTAAACTTTAGGATCATTTTACCGTCATACTTATAAACCCCCTGTTTTGGATAAACCCGATATTCAGCATTTGTACAACCGCGCAGGTTTTGGAATAGGCCCGGATCGCTTGGCCGCAATAGCCTCTACGAGAAGAAAGAAAATAGTGGAAGCCTTGTTCGTCGATTCCAAAATACCGCGCCCCCTCAAGATACCGACCCCTGAAATCGATAAGCATTTGGCCACAAAACCCATGGATCGGAAAAGTAAGACCTTCCGCGAGCTGGTGAAAAAAAGTCGGCGCAAGCACGTTATCTTCAATAGGGCATGGGTAGATCGTATGGCGGGCACCCAACAGGACCTTCGGGAACGGATGACGCTTTTTTGGGCGAATCATTTTGTAATGCGTTCCAACAACATCATCTTTTCCCAGCAGTTCAACAATACCTTGCGCACGAATGCCTTGGGCAATTTTAAGGACTTCGTTCTTGCCATAGCAAAAGAACCGGGCATGCTGGATTATTTGAACAATCAACAAAATAAAAAAGGGGCTCCCAACGAAAACTTTGCACGGGAACTAATGGAGTTGTTCACCTTGGGCGTTGGCAACTATTCCGAAACCGATATTAAAGAGGCCGCAAGGGCCTTTACCGGTTGGCGGCATGATGCACAGGGAAAATTCAGAAAGGCCCAACGCCAGCACGATGAAGGCGAAAAAACGTTTTTGGGCAATACCGGTAACTTTGATGGTGAGGACATTATTTCGCTGATTTTGGAAAGACCCGCCTGTGCCGATTTCATCGCCCGTAAGGTATACCGACATTTTGTTAACGAAACCGTTAACGAAGCGCATGTTGCCGCCATTGCAAAAGTATTTTTCAAGGATTACGATATATCCAACATGATGCGGTTCATTTTTGATTCCGATTGGTTCTATGCCAAGGAAAACGTTCGGAGCAAGATCAAATCACCGGTAGATCTACTGGTAGGGCTAATGCGTGTGGTTCCTTTTACCTGGCAAAAGCCCCAACAGTTAAAATATGTGGAACGGCTGTTGGGCCAAGTATTGTTGGAACCTCCGAATGTTGCGGGCTGGGCGGAAGGACGTAACTGGATAGACGCCAATACCATGATGGTGCGCCTAAAACTACCTTCCGTATTGCTTAAAAATGGAACGATTGCTTTTGATGTCAAAGGGGAGTTCGAAGATAGCTTTGAGGCGTTCAACAAAAAGAACAATTTTAACCGGAAATTGGACATTGGTGCCAAATGGGAACAGTTTGATGCGAAATACGGGAAACTAAAGGGCGAAACACTGGTTTTTTTGCTTTTGGGGGATTCCGTATCAACTGAAACGAAAGCATTTTTGGAGACCTTGGAAGCAGAAGGACAACAGGATTTTTGTATCCAATTGATGTCGCTTCCCGAATACCAATTATGTTGATCAAAAAAGAATAGGATGCAAAGAAGAACTTTTTTAAAACAGAGCGGTTTGGCCAGCGGAGCGTTGTTCGTGCCCAGCTTTTTAAAAGCCTGCGACGCAAACCCAACATTGGCCCTTGGAGCGAAAAAGCTGGTCATCGTGCAGCTCTCCGGTGGTAATGACGGTCTCAATACCCTGGTACAACATACCAATGACATTTACTTGAAAAATAGACCGGTAATCGCCCAAAAGAAAGCACAGCTGTTATCCGTGACCGACGAACTGGGGCTCCATGAGAGCATGCAAGCGTTTAAAAAATTATACGATAAGGGGTACGTGGGCATTTTGAACAGCGTGGGGTATCCCAACCCGAGCAGATCACATTTTCGATCGACCGATATCTGGCATACGGCCAGTGGTGCCAGCGACTATTTGCAGACCGGTTGGGTGGGCAGGTATTTGGAATCGGTATCAAAATCGCCCTTGGGCGCTATTGAGGTTTCCGATACCTTGTCCCTATTAATGAAAGGGGGAAGCGTCAATGGTATCGCCACCAAGGATGCGGGACTTTTTTATAAAACTACCCGTGATGCCTATTTTAGTAACGTACTCAAGGCAAATACAGATGCCCATTTAAGCGAACATAATTTGGGATACCTCTATAAGACCGCCATAGATGCAAAGTCTTCCGCAAGTTATATTTATGAAAAGACCAAGGTATACGAATCAAAAGCCACCTACCCCAATAATGCGTTTGGTAAACAATTGAAAACCATTTCGGAGTTTATCAATTCCGGGTTGGAAACACAGATTTTTTATGCGACCCTTGGAGGGTTTGATACGCATGCGAACCAAATCAATTCACAAAAAAGATTGCTCAAGGTATATGCCGATGGAATCGCGGCTTTCATGGCCGATCTCGAAAATACGGGCGCCCTAAAGGATACCGTGGTAATGACCTTTTCGGAGTTCGGAAGACGATTGAAACAGAATACGGCCAATGGTACCGATCATGGTGCGGCAAATATGGTTTTTTTAATGGGCGATAAGTTAAAGCATCCCGGAATCTATAATAAAGCACCTGATCTTTTGGACTTGGATGCTAACGGCGATATCAAATACCAGCTCGATTTTAGGGACATTTATGCCTCGCTTTTAAAAGAATGGTTGAAAACCGACCCCGCAACCATCTTGAACGGAAGCTTTCAAACCTTAGGTTTGGTTTAGTCCGAAGGATTCCATTATTTTTGAAGTATAAATAAAAGGAAATGGCAGATTTATCACAAGAAGAATGGACCGAGCAATTGGCCGGGGACGACAATGCGGTTATTTTGGACGTACGTACCGAGGATGAGGTCGCAGAAGGGTACATCCCCAATGCAATGAACATTGACATCCATTTGGGCCAAGGGTTCTTGGACGCATTAGAGGAACTGGACAAGTCCAAATCCTATTACGTGTATTGCCGTTCTGGCGGGCGCAGCGGACAGGCCTGTGCCATTATGAACAGTGTTGGTTTTGAAAAAGCCTACAACCTCGAAGGCGGCTTCATGAACTGGGAAGGAGAAGTGACCGGAGACGAATAACGTCATTTCAATACTACCATTATCAGGAAACGGCGGTTTATAGGGCGTTATCGCGTTTAGGTCGAACGCCGTCCAATACCAGGGGAAATTGGTACTTGCCGGAGCCAATGTTCGTTGACCCTGGCGTTTCCATTAACAGTTTACGTATTAAAATTCTACTTTGTAAAGAAGAAAATACCGATTATCGAAATTTTTTTCCTACATGATTAATTTGTGCTAGCTTTTGGGCAAATACGCATGTTTTGAAAGAAGACTTTCTTCACTTCGTTTGGAAACACCGAAAAACGGGAACCTCCCGCATGCATACCACGAGTGGGCTGCTGTTGGACGTTCTTGAAGTAGGGGCACACAACAAACTGGCAGGCCCGGATTTTTTTAACGCTAAAATCCGGATCGATGGGCAATTATGGGCCGGTAATGTTGAGGTGCACTTGAAATCCTCCGATTGGTATGCTCATCACCATGAGCAAGATGAAAATTATGACAATGTCATCCTTCATGTGGTTTGGGAGGACGATTGCTCCGTTTTCCGAAAGGACAATTCAGAGATTCCCACCCTTGCGCTGAAACGGTACATTCCCGATACCTTGCTGGAATCTTACCAAAAACTTTTTCAGGTCAAGCGCGACACCTTTAT
Source organism: Maribacter sp. 2-571 (assembly GCF_050589625.1). Classification (NCBI taxonomy): domain Bacteria; kingdom Pseudomonadati; phylum Bacteroidota; class Flavobacteriia; order Flavobacteriales; family Flavobacteriaceae; genus Maribacter; species Maribacter sp. 2-571. The sequence goes on from NZ_JBNGOP010000036.1 coordinate 20,492, forward strand.
CAATTGCGGTCGCGATATTACCTTGGTAAATCCCATTGTGGTCGAAAATTGGCTCGAGCGGATGTTCTTTGAACGCCTGGAACGAAAAACGACCACCATTTTTAAACTGTTGCAACAGCGTAAGAACAACTGGGAAGCAGTGCTGTATGCCTTACTTTTAAAAAACTTCGGTTCAAAGATCAATGGGGAAGCGTTTTATGCCTTGGCCATGAGTCTGGATTTTTCTATCGTCCGGAAGTCGGACCGATTTCAGCTAGAAGCTCTTTTGCTGGGCATGGCGCACCTGTTGGAGGGCGATTTCGTTTCGGAACCGTATTACGGTCAGTTAAAAACAGAATTCGATTATTTGTACAAAAAGTTCGGCCTAAACAATACGGCCGTTCCCAAACCGGCCTTCTTTAAACTCCGCCCGGCAAACTTCCCAACGATTCGCCTGTCCCAATTCGCCCATATGTACGGGGAGTGGCCAAACCTATTTCAAAAAGTAGTGAACAGTACCGATATGTCGGACCTGGAAGCAATTTTCTCCGCGGTGGCAAACTCCTATTGGGACACCCACTATACGTTTGGAAAAGTGTCCGCCAAACGCAAAAAAAAGCTATCAAAGAAGTTTATTGCCTTGCTCACGATTAATACCGTAATACCCTTAAAATTTTGCTATGCAAAACACCGGGGTATCGATGCGAATGTGGTCATTTTGAAAATGATGCGGTCGCTGAAAGGGGAGGAGAACAGTATCCTTACCGGTTTTCGTCAGCTCGGATTGTCCGTGGACAATGCCCAGGACGGTCAGGCACTTTTGCAATTGTATCATCAGTATTGCGTACCGAAGAAATGTATGCAATGCGCCATAGGAAATCAGTTGATACGGCATTAGGCTTTAAAGTGTACCGGCATTGGAGGACCGACCTTGTGTTTTCGTTTTTATGTAAACCACTGATTTTCCTAGGCTAACTTTGAAATGGTATTGAGCCACGGCCCGAACGAACCTTTTTCATCTTCTAGGGTTTAACGGCCCAACAATTGCCCCTTTTTTGTAGTTTTACATGATGAACATTTTTTACACCATTTTATATTATTTTCAAAAGCGCGGTTTTGAGGTTTGTCGGCGTATTGCGGAGCGCTTCGGAATTCGTGCCAGGGTGGTTCGTACCTCGTTCATCTATCTCACCTTCGTAACGGTAGGTTTTGGTTTTGCGCTATACCTGTTCCTCGCCTTTTGGTTGCGCATCAAGGATTTGATCTACACCAAACGAACCTCGGTCTTTGATCTTTAGCCATGATTCGATTATTGCGTTCTAAAATATATTTGGCCCTTACCCTAATGTTCGGTATTGTGCTTTTGGGTGTTTTGGGGTACCGTATCATTGCCGAATATTCATGGATCGATGCGCTTTACATGACCGTTATTACCATGGCAACGGTCGGGTTCAAAGAGGTACAGCCATTAGATGACAATGCAAAAATATTTACGGTTTTTTTAATTTCATCCAGTGTTTTTATTTTAGGGTTCGCCATTTCCGTCATTACGGAATACGTACTGGGGAGCAGCTCCCTTCAAGTTTTAAAAAAGAAGAAAGTGAAGAACAAGATCAATTCCTTATCGAACCACGTTATCGTATGTGGTTTTGGCCGAAACGGCATGCAGGCAACGGAACGGCTGCGGGCATACAAACAACCATTTTTGGTCGTCGAGCGCAATCGGGACGTTATTGAGAAGTATGAAAACGATATTTTGTTCATGGAAGGCGATGCGAACGAGGATGAAATTTTGCTCACCGCCGGTATCGAACGCGCAAAGTATTTGATTACCGCACTTCCCGACGATGCGGCCAACCTTTTTGTCGTATTGTCGGCAAGGCAGTTGAACGAAGAACTGTTTATTATTAGTAGGGCGTCCCAAGCCAATTCACAACGAAAACTATTTTTGGCAGGTGCCAATAAGGTGATCATGCCCGATCGCATCGGGGGCGACCATATGGCGTCATTGGTAGTCATGCCCGACTTGATAACCTTTATGGACAAACTTTCTACCGAAGGGGGAGATACCACCAACCTGGAAGAAGTGCCTATCGAAGATTTCTCCGATCAAGTAGATTGCAATTCCCTTCGCGATTTGGATTTGCGACAAAAAACGGGTTGCACCATCATTGGATACATTGCCCCGGATGGCGAGTATATCATAAACCCGGAAGCGGATTTGGAACTGCAACCAAAAAGTAAGGTCATTGTACTTGGGCGTCCCGAGCAAATACGAAAGTTGAACGAAATGTTTCATATCAATACCTAAAATATTGGTTTTATGGCCAGATTAACGGTGCAGAGCCATAGCATTTTTAAGCGAAGGGAGAACCACAGTTTTGGTTTGAAGGAATTTTCCGATTAAGCCAATTATATTTGATTGCATTGAATATTTTTAGGATATTGCCGCCTAGCATATAAAAAGCCAACATAAACAACTATTATGAAGTACAGACTTCTTGCCATATTGACCTTCTTATTGCCTTTTGTAGGCGCCGCTCAGGAAGTGGGTCTGGACCAGAAAATAGATCAGGCCTTTAAACCGGTTTCCGATTTCTTTTCAGCAGTTATCTTTTTCGAGGTTTTAGGAATTCCCTTTGTACTCATTTTATTGGTATGTAGCGCATTGTTCTTTACCCTTTATTTCGGATTTCCCAACATTCGCTATTTTGGTAAGGCCATAAACACCGTTCGTGGTAAGTACGATGAAATAGAAAAACCGGGAACCTTTGAAGCCGATGTGGTTATCGATGGCGATATTCCGGATACGATACGCGATGAAAGCGAAGAAGGGGAGGTAAGCCATTTTCAGGCCTTGGCCACGGCCGTTTCCGGTACTGTGGGCAACGGGAACATTGCCGGAGTGGCCTTGGCGATTGCACTTGGTGGACCGGGCGCCACATTTTGGATGATCATCTGTGGGCTTTTGGGCATGTCCTCCAAATTCGTGGAATGCACCTTGGGCGTGCAATACCGTGATGTCGGTGAAGATGGAACGGTATACGGTGGTCCCATGTACTATATCAGCAAAGGACTTAAGGAAAGAGGTTTTGGAGTATTGGGTAAAATTGCGGCAGTATTTTTTGCAATTTTCTGTATCGGAGGGTCTTTCGGGGGCGGTAATGCGGCACAGTCCAACCAGGCTACGATCGTTTTAAAAGACTTGATGGGCTGGGAAAGTTCCAGTGCCGGGGCCATCATCGGTTTGGTGTTGGCCATTTTGGTCGGAATTATCATTATTGGCGGTATCAAAAGAATTGCTTCGGTAACGGAAAAAGTAGTTCCCTTTATGGCCTTAATGTATTTGATCGCTTGCCTATATATCATTTTCAGCAACTTTTCGTTTGTCGACGATGCCATTGGCTTGATCATTTCCGAGGCGTTCAATCCTACGGCAATGGGCGTGGGTAGTGTCATCGGTGTTTTACTGGTAGGTTTCAAGCGTGCGGCCTTTTCCAACGAGGCAGGTGCGGGATCGGCTTCCATAGCACACTCGGCGGTAAAAACAAAGTATTCGGCTTCCGAAGGTTTAGTGGCTTTGCTGGAACCCTTTATCGATACCGTTTTGATCTGTACCATGACCGCCCTGGTCATCATCATTTTCAACTTTGGAGGTGCTTTTACCTATGGAGGGGACGGATCGGGTACCGTGCTTATCGACGGGGTAGCTTACGAAGGTGCAGGAATAACATCCGTAGCCTTTGCGGAATACATTCCTTATTCAAACGTATTTTTAACGATAGCGGTAGTGTTGTTTGCCGTTTCGACCATGATATCTTGGTCCTATTACGGGCTGCAATCGTGGAAGTTCCTTTTTGGAAGGGGTAAAACAGCTGATTTGGTATACAAATTACTTTTCTTGACCTTTATCATTATCGGTGCCGCTGCCAGTATGGGTTCCATTTGGGCATTTTCCGATGCCATGATATTCGCAATGGTATTTCCCAATATGATCGGGTTGTTCTTCCTGTTCCCAGTGGTCAAAAAACAGCTTAACCGCTACTTGGATGCCATCAAGGCGGCAAAAGCGTAAATACATCTAATTGAAAAGAATCACACCCCATTTCAAGCTGAACAAGCAAGAACGAAACGGGGTGTTCTTTTTGTTGTTCCTAATCATATCCATACAGATAGGATACATTTGCTACCGTTCCTTTCCTTCGAAAAATGAGGCCGGTTCCCTAGCCATCGATTCCGTTCGGTCGGTCGAGATCGAAAAGCTTAAAACAAAGTCCCTAGAACAAAATATCGCACCGCAGTACGATTTCAATCCCAATTTTATCACGGACTATAAGGGATATGCGTTGGGGATGTCCGTTGCGGAAATCGATCGCCTGTTGGAGTTTCGGGCACAAAATCGGTTTGTGCATTCGGCTGCGGAGTTCCAAAAAGTTACTCAAATATCGGATTCCCTCTTGGGTGCGATGAAAGGACGGTTTCGTTTTCCGGAATGGACCAAGCAACGGAAAACGGCCTATGGGAATACAGACAAAACGTTTGACACGGCCTCCAATGCGCAGAAGAACGCTATTAACTCGGCCACTGCTGAAGCCTTGCGCGAAATTCCCGGTATCGGGGAAAAGTTGTCGGTACGGATCGTAAAGTTTCGAGACCGGTTGGGCGGTTTTATGGTAATGGAACAATTGTATGATGTTTATGGGCTGGAGGCCGAGGTAGCGGAACGGGTATTTAAGCGCTATTCCGTACAAAACCTTCCTGATATACAGTCGATAAATGTGAACGAAGCCTCCGTATCCCAATTGGTCAAACTCATTTATATACGGTACGCGGTTGCGCAGGAAATTGTTTCCTATCGGGAGCAGAACGGCCCGTTCCGATCCTTCTCGGAATTGGAAAAGATAACCGATTTTCCATTCGATAAGATTGATAGAATAGCTTTATATTTGTCTCTATAAAAAAACCGCTATGAACAGTATGTACTTCACCGAAGAACATCAACTCTTTAGGGAAAGCCTTAAGGATTTTTTACAGAAAGAAGTCGAGCCCCATATTGAAAAATGGGAGTCCGAAGGGGCGATAGAACGCTTTATCTGGGAGAAGTTCGGTGAAATGGGATATTTTGGTTTGGCCACTCCGGAGACCGATGGTGGTTTGGGGCTGGATCTGTTCTATACCGTTGTACTGCTCGAAGAATTACAAAAGATCAATTCCGGAGGTTTTGCAGCGGCCATTTGGGCACATGCCTACTTGGCGATGACCCATTTGAACAAAAACGCAACAGGTACCTTGCGCAAAACCTATTTGGAAGCTAGCGTGGAAGGTAAAAAAATCGGTTGTCTTGGTGTTAGCGAACCTTTTGGGGGGAGCGATGTTGCCGGAATGAGGACCACGGCCGAAAAGAAAGGCGACACCTATATATTAAACGGATCAAAGACCTTTATTACCAATGGGGTCTATTGTGATTATATGATCGTGGCCGCAAAGACCGATGCATCGGCGGGCAATAAAGGCATTAGTGTATTGGTAGTAGATCGGAATAGCAAAGGCGTTTCAGCGAACAAGCTGAACAAATTGGGCTGGAGAGCTTCCGATACCGCTGAACTCGCTTTTGACAATGTTGAGGTACCGGCCGAAAACTTATTGGGGGAAGAGGGCAAGGGCTTCACCTATATCATGGAAGCCTTCGCTTTGGAGCGACTTATCATGGGAATCAATGCCCACGCCAGGGCGGACTTTGCCATCGAATATGCGTTGCAGTATATGTCCGAAAGGGAAACGTTTGGTAAGACAATCAATCAATATCAAGCGTTGCGCCACAAGATCGTGGATTTGTATGCGGATATGGATGTATGCCGAGAGTACAACTACGCCATAGCCCATAGGTTGGACAAAGGGGAGTACGTGGTAAAGGAAGCGACCATATCAAAACTAAAGTCGACAAAAATGGCCGATGAGGTCGCTTATGCCTGCCTTCAATTTTTGGGAGGCTACGGATATATCGAGGATTACCCCATGGCACGTTTGCTGCGTGATAGTAGGCTCGGTCCCATAGGAGGGGGCACTTCTGAAATCTTAAGGGAAATTATCGCGAAAATAGTCATCGATAAAAAGGACTATAGCCCGGATAGCGCAAAATCATAACTACGCACTTCCTTTTTAAACTTTTTTAGGCCGGTTGATTCTGCCTGCGTCTCGCTGTACCCAACTATTAGCGGACACCCAAAAAAACATCCTAATGGTCAAGTAGGTGCCACTCTCGGAACAATTTCAAAATGGTAATGATATGAGGTCGATTTTTGACATTATGCCAATAAATCGCTATTTTTAAACGAACATTTTATCGATATGATAAAATAAGAAGTTTTTACTGCTAAAAATAAAACTTTTTAACATTCAAACGTTTTCACGGCCCCTTCTTCCCCGTCGATTAATTTTCGCTTCATATTTTTCTTACATTCAGGCTGACAACGAACTGATAAATTTAATCGACCATGAAAAACAAGTTAATTTGGGTGGCTTCCATTGCATTGCTTTGGGGGTGCCAAAAAGAGAATCTTGAAAGCCCCGAAAATCAAGAAGTACAGCGCGTTACTCCTTTAAAAGAAGTAAAAGCTGCCGGTACGATCGGTTCGGGCGTAATGATGCAGGCCTTTTACTGGAACGTGCCTTCCGGAGGAAATTGGTGGAACACCGTAAAGTCCAAAGTATCCTCTTGGAGCAATGTCGGTTTTGACGCCATTTGGCTTCCTCCCGCGAACAAGGCCCTCAATGGGGCTTCTTCAATGGGATATGACCCATACGACTATTACGATTTTGGAAACTTTAACCAAAAAGGATCTACCGAAACACGGTTTGGTTCAAAATCCGAGCTTAAGTCGTTGATCAATACCGCACACAATAACAATTTAAGTGTAATCGCCGATATCGTGATCAACCATAACAGTGGTGGGGATTCCGAATTCAACATTTTCACCAATTCCAATACGTACACGGATTACAGTGGCGCGTCCGGACTTTTTAATAGAACGGCCTACGATTTTCATCCGAATGACTATCACTCGAACGATTCGGGTATCTTTGGCGGCTTTGCGGACATGTGTCACCACAAGGCGTATGTTCAAGATTGGTTATGGAAACGCAGCAATTCCGTAGCCAAATACTACAAAAACGAAATGGGTTTCGATGGCTGGCGTTTCGATTATGTAAAGGGTTTTGAACCATGGGTGGTTAAAGAATGGAAAAAAGCGGTCGGTGGATTTACCGTTGGGGAATTATGGGACGGCAACGCGGCCACCTTGGACTGGTGGGCAGGAGCGGCAAACGCCTCTGCTTTCGATTTTGCCTGTTACTATAAGATGCGCGATGCGTTCGAAGGAAACAATCTCAATGCCCTAAACGGGGATATGCTTTGGAAAAGAGGTGCTTCCAAAGCGGTGACTTTTGTGGCCAACCATGATACGGATGAGATCATTAATGGGAAACTTTTGGCATACGCCTACATTCTAACCCATGAGGGATATCCAACGGTATTCTATAGGGACTATGAGGATTGGCTCGATAAAAACAAGATGAACAATCTCATTTGGATCCATAATAATAAAGCTTCGGGAAGTACTTCCGTGCTTCATGTGGATAACGACGAGTACGTGGCACAACGAAATGGGAATCCCGGTTTGGTGGTTTACATCAACAACAGCAATTCTTGGAAAGAGCGCTGGGTACCGGTTAAATGGAGGGGTAAAAGGATAAAGGATTTTACCGGAAATTCCAATTGGGAACCGGTTACCCAAAGCAATGGATGGGTCAAAATTCAAGCACCTCCAAAAAGTTATTCCGTTTGGTCCCAAAAATAAATTGCAGTTCTTGAAAAAGGTGTTATCTTTGCATTCTTAATCATTAAAGAAAGGAGGTTGTAGCCAATGTTAATAATACCAATTAAAGAAGGAGAGAACATCGATAGGGCTTTAAAGCGTTTTAAGCGAAAGTTCGACAAAACCGGCACCATGCGACAATTACGCAAGCGTCAGCAATTTACAAAACCTTCAGTAGAGCGCAGGGCGCAGATACAAAAGGCACAGTATATTCAAGGGTTAAGGGACCGAGAGGAAATCTAGTTACCTTCCCTTATACGATATCAAAATCCCATCAGTCATGATGGGATTTTTTTATTAATTTCCAGTTCTAAAAAGGTTCCGCTAACTTTCTTAACTTTATCCTATGGCGTTGACACCTTTCATGGATTATCTATCCTTAGAAAAAAAATATTCCCCACATACGGTTCAGGCATATGGTAACGACATTTCCGCTTTTGCAAAGTATTGTGAGGAAGCGTTCGAATTGGACCGGATAGAAGATATCGCATACAGCCTTATACGAAGTTGGATCGTTGTGTTAGTGGATTCAGGAATGAGCAACCGATCCGTAAACCGAAAAGTAGCGTCCTTAAAAGCCTACTATAGGTTTTTATTGCGCGAAGGGGAGATCTCTATAAATCCTTTGGCCAAACACGTTGCCCTCAAAACAGGGAAAAAAGTGGAGGTACCGTTTTCGGAAAAGGAAATGGAAGCCGTGCTCCAGCTCCCCCCTTTTGAAGAAGGGTTTGAAGGGGTGCGCGATAAACTGATGATAACGTTATTGTATACTACCGGGATACGAAGGGCCGAGTTGATCGCTTTGGAATTTAAGGATGTTGACTTGGGCGAAAAAACGATACGGGTACTCGGGAAACGAAATAAAGAACGTATCGTGCCACTTTTGGATAGTACGGTACCCTTGTTTTTTGAGTATATAAAACTGCGTAATGCATTGACGGAGATAGCGGACGACGCCCATATCTTTTTAACGAAGGCGGGCAGGAAAATCTACGAAACACTTGTTTACAGGACGATAAATCGCTATTTTAGTGAGGTATCGACTAAAGTAAAAAAGAGCCCACACATTCTTAGGCACACCTTTGCTACCCATTTATTGAACAAGGGAGCCGATTTAAATTCGGTAAAGGAGTTGTTGGGCCATGCGAGTTTGGCCTCTACGCAAGTATACACGCATAACAGTATAGCTGAACTCAAAAAGGTACACGCGTTGGCGCACCCCCGTAATAAGCGTTAACTGGTAATATAGAAGTTTAACCTAAATCGTTAGTTATGAAAGTAAACGCCCAGTCCGTAAACTTCAATGCAGATTCCAATTTACTGCATTACGTACAAAACCGTATGAACAAGTTGGAGCTTTTCTACAATAAGGTAATCAATTCCGAAGTGTATATGAAAGTTCAAAAAACAAGTGGGAAAGAGAACAAGCTTGTTGAGATTCAGGTAAACGTTCCAAAAGAAAGGTTGGTCGTGAAAAAGCAATGCAAGAGTTTTGAAGAGGCGGTAGATTCCGCATGTAATTCTTTGGAAAGAAAGCTGATAAAACGCAAAGAAAAACAACGTCAAATGGCGTGATGAAAATTTCGTAAATTTTGTTTTGATTAAACAAATAAAAACCTACATTTGCAGTCCGTTAGAAATAGCGGACTTTTTTATGCCAAAAAAGGGATAAAAATGCCGATGTAGCTCAGCTGGCTAGAGCAGCTGATTTGTAATCAGCAGGTCGTGGGTTCGAGTCCCTCTATCGGCTCAAACGGAGGAAAGATAAAATGCTTTTCGATGTGGTGATAGTATAAGTTCATTGCATATTGGAATTAAAAATTGGGGAGATACTCAAGCGGCCAACGAGGGCAGACTGTAAATCTGCTGACTATGTCTTCGCAGGTTCGAATCCTGCTCTCCCCACATTTTTAGAAAAAAGAAATGTTGGGGCGGTAATGATGTCTTTTGAGAATCTTTGCAGGTTCTCCCGAAGCGTCGGGACTGCTCTCCCCACATTTTTTAAACTATAAATTCCGTAAAAAGTACTCGGAGTTTATTACACTTGCGGGAGTAGCTCAGTTGGTAGAGCGTCAGCCTTCCAAGCTGAATGTCGCCGGTTCGAACCCGGTCTCCCGCTCAAAAGAAGTGAAACGGAAAGTGCTTCCGATTCCTTCGAATGCGACATGTGTTTATGGTCATTGTTTTCGGTAGTGGCCGTTAAACCCTGCCTGCCTAAAGGCGGGCTTTTAAACCTTGGACCTGTCGATAAGCCGGCGTAGCTCAGGGGTAGAGCGTTTCCTTGGTAAGGAAGAGGTCATGAGTTCAAATCTCATCGTTGGCTCTAAAAGCCATTTGGCAAAAAAAAATATTGTTCCGAGCGAATAGCATTTTTGATACTGGTTATGTTTCATCGGTGCCTTCGTAAAGAAAAAGAATTGTACACTAATATAAACTAAGATTAAAATTCATTTAAAATGGCAAAGGAAACTTTTGATCGTTCCAAACCGCACTTAAATATTGGTACCATTGGACACGTAGATCACGGCAAAACAACTTTGACTGCTGCTATTACTACCGTTTTGGCAAATGCAGGACTTTCTGAATTGAGAAGTTTCGATTCTATCGATAACGCTCCAGAGGAAAAAGAAAGGGGTATTACTATTAATACGTCTCACGTTGAATACCAAACGGCAAACCGTCACTATGCCCACGTTGACTGTCCAGGTCACGCGGATTACGTGAAGAACATGGTTACCGGTGCTGCCCAGATGGACGGTGCTATCCTTGTGGTTGCCGCTACGGACGGTCCAATGCCACAAACTCGTGAGCACATCCTTTTAGGACGTCAGGTTGGTATTCCTAGAATCGTTGTTTTCATGAACAAAGTAGACATGGTAGACGATGAGGAGCTTTTGGAATTGGTTGAAATGGAAGTAAGGGAATTGCTTTCTTTCTACGAGTATGACGGAGATAACGGTCCCGTAGTTGCTGGTTCTGCATTAGGTGCATTGAACGGTGAGCAAAAGTGGGTAGATACCGTAATGAAGTTGATGGAAGAGGTTGATGCTTGGATCGAGCTTCCAAAAAGGGATGTTGAAAAAGATTTCTTGATGCCTGTTGAAGATGTATTCACTATTACCGGTCGTGGAACTGTTGCTACAGGTCGTATCGAAACTGGTGTTGCCAATACAGGGGATCCAGTTGACATCATCGGAATGGGTGCTGAAAAATTGAGCTCTACCATTACTGGTGTTGAGATGTTCCGTAAAATTTTGGATAGAGGTGAAGCAGGAGATAACGTAGGTATCCTTTTGAGAGGTATCGAAAAATCCGATATCAAAAGAGGTATGGTAATCTGTAAGCCAGGTTCCGTAAAGCCACACGCCAAGTTCGAGGCCGAGGTATATATCCTTAAGAAAGAAGAAGGTGGTCGTCACACACCTTTCCACAATAACTATCGTCCACAGTTTTACGTAAGAACTACTGATGTTACCGGAACCATCAACTTGCCTAGCGGCGTTGAAATGGTAATGCCAGGTGATAACCTTACCATCACTGTTGACTTGCTTTCTCCTATCGCATTGAGCGAAGGACTTCGTTTCGCCATCCGTGAAGGAGGTAGAACTGTCGGTGCAGGTCAGGTGACCAAAATTATCGATTAAGGTCTTTAATAAAGATATTGCATTAAAGGGTGTCCTGCCATTGGCGGGATACCTTTCGATGTAAATAAAAACGGGTGTAGCTCAGTTGGTAGAGCACTGGTCTCCAAAACCAGGTGTCGGGAGTTCGAGTCTCTCCTCCCGTGCAGAAGTAAAGCAGAATGATAGTGAGGCGAGAAGCCTGTCCCGAGCGAAGTCGAGGGGAGTCTCTCCTCCCGTGCAGAAGTAAAGCAGAATGATAGTGAGGCGAGAAGCCTGTCCCGAGCGAAGTCGAGGGAAGTCTCTCCTCCCGTGCAGAAGTAATAAAAGTTCAAGGGGCATATCCAATTTTTGTTTTGGAAAAATCTCCTGTCATTTTTGGGAAATACAGAACGTTACGTTGTTTAACAATCGTTTGATGGTTGCTTCCGAAAATATATACTAAGTAGTCCCTTTTATTTAAAAACGGGCCGTAAACCAAATTAAAGAATAACTATGATAACGTATGTCAAAGAATCGATAGAGGAGTTGAAAAACAACGTTACGTTGCCTTCCAAAGCGGAATCTTCCAACCTTATGGTCGTAGTCGCGGTGTTCTCTATTTTGTTCGCATTGGCCACTTGGGGGGTCGATACCGTGTTGAGCAAAGTGATCAAGTTGTACTTTAATAACTTTTTAAACTAAACGTATCCCTATGTCAGAAGTATTGGAAAAGAAATGGTACGTGGTAAGGGCGGTAAGTGGCCAAGAGAATAAAATCAAGGGCTATATCGAAAGCGAAGTGGAGCGCCATGGCTTTTCGGATTATCTAGAAGAGGTTTTAGTGCCTACCGAAAAGGTGATTCAGATACGTAACGGAAAAAAAATCAACAAGGAAAGGGTTTATTTTCCGGGATATATTATGATAAAGGCCAATTTGGCCGGTGAAATGATACACATTATTCGGTCGATAACCAACGTTATTGGCTTCCTTGGGGAAACCAAAGGAGGAGATCCGGTACCGTTGCGAAAGCACGAGGTCAATCGAATGCTCGGTAAAGTGGATGAGTTGGCGGTAAATACCGACAGCGTGGCCATACCGTTCGTATTTGGCGAAACGGTAAAGGTGATCGACGGACCGTTCAACGGTTTTAACGGAACGGTTGAAAAAATCAATGAAGAAAAACGCAAACTCGAAGTTATGGTGAAAATTTTCGGAAGAAAAACACCATTGGAACTGAGTTATATGCAAGTAGAGAAAATTTAACAAGTGTTACATAAAAAGTTGTGTTGCTTCCATAAAAATGCAACTTCAATTTAAATTCAAACAATGGCAAAAGAAGTAGGTAAAGTAGTTAAGCTACAAGTTAGGGGAGGTGCAGCGAATCCATCGCCACCGGTTGGACCCGCCTTAGGTGCTGCCGGTGTTAACATCATGGAATTCTGTAAGCAGTTCAACGCTAGGACGCAGGATAAACCAGGTAAGGTTTTACCAGTTGTTATCACCGTGTACAAAGACAAATCGTTCGATTTTGTCGTAAAAACACCTCCGGCGGCCGTGCAATTGATGGAAGCAGCTAAGATTAAAAAAGGATCTGGCGAACCTAACAGAGTTAAAAACGGGAACGTCACTTGGGATCAGGTCAAGGCAATCGCTGAAGATAAAATGGCCGATCTAAATGCTTTTACCGTAGAATCCGCGATGAGTATGGTAGCGGGTACGGCAAGATCGATGGGATTAAAAATAGCAGGCAAGAGACCTTTTTAAAATCTTAAAAGAAATTTAAATGGCAAAGTTAAGTAAGAAGCAAAAGGAAGCGCGCGCCAAAATAGAGAAAGACAAATTGTACTCTATTGACGAAGCCTCTGCTTTAGTAAAAGAGATTACCACGGCGAAATTCGATGCATCCGTTGACTTGGCGGTACGTTTGGGAGTAGATCCCAGAAAAGCGAACCAAATGGTACGAGGTGTAGTTACCCTTCCCCATGGAACTGGAAAAGACGTAAAAGTTTTGGCATTGGTAACTCCTGATAAGGAAGCCGAAGCTACTGCTGCAGGTGCCGACTATGTTGGACTACAGGAGTATTTGGATAAGATCAAGGCAGGATGGACCGATGTGGATGTTATCATCACAATGCCCAGTGTAATGGGTAAGTTGGGACCGTTGGGCCGTGTTTTGGGACCAAGGGGTTTAATGCCCAACCCAAAGACCGGAACGGTAACTATGGACGTGGCCAAAGCGGTTACGGAAGTGAAGGCCGGTAAGATCGATTTCAAGGTAGATAAAACAGGTATCGTACACGCCGCTATAGGAAAGGTGTCCTTTACACCGGAAAAGATTGCCGGCAACGCAAAGGAATTGTTGGATACGTTGATGAAATTAAAGCCCGCTGCAGCAAAGGGAGTGTACATGAAAAGTGTTTTTATGTCCAGTACCATGAGTCCGAGTGTTCAACTAGACCCGAAAACGGCTTAAGCCGCTGGTAGTTTAAAATTGATATTATGACAAGAGAAGAAAAAGCAACCGTTATACAAGATTTAACTGCGCAGCTGGCCGATAACGCTACCATTTATTTGGCGGACATTTCAGGTCTTGATGCCGGTACCACCTCCGATTTGAGAAGGGCATGTTTTAAAGCCGATATCAAATTGTCCGTGGTGAAAAACACCTTGTTGGCAAAAGCAATGGAGGCCTCCGAAAAAGAATTCGGGGAATTGCCCGAAGTATTGAAAGGAAATACTTCCCTAATGTTTTCCGAAGTAGGAAACGGCCCCGCAAAGTTGATCAAGGCTTTTAGAAAGAAGTCGGATAAGCCTTTATTAAAAGGAGCTTTCGTCGAGGAAGCAGTATATATCGGAGACGAAAACTTGGATACTTTGGTAAGTATCAAGTCCAAAGAGGAAATGATCGGAGAGATTATCGGATTATTACAGTCCCCGGCCAAAAACGTTATTTCTGGCTTGAAGTCAGGTGGTGGCAAATTGGCGGGCATCCTCAAAACGTTATCCGAACGATAAAAACGCACGCACTAAAAACAATTATATTTTAAAATTTATTAAACGATAGAAAAATGGCAGATTTAAAAGAATTCGCAGAACAGTTGGTGAACTTGACCGTAAAGGAAGTGAACGAGTTGGCCGACATCCTAAAAGACGAGTATGGTATCGAGCCTGCAGCAGCAGCAGTAGCTGTAGCAGCTGGTGGTGCCGGTGGAGACGCTGGTGAGGCCGCTGAGGAAAAGTCTGAATTTGACGTAATCCTTAAAGCAGCGGGAGGTTCCAAATTGGCAGTAGTTAAATTGGTAAAAGAATTGACAGGTCTTGGTTTGAAAGATGCCAAGGATATTGTTGATAGCGCACCAAAAGCTGTTAAGGAAGCTGTTTCTAAAGACGAAGCAGAAGGTATCAAAAAATCATTGGAAGAAGCAGGAGCAGAAGTTGAGCTTAAATAATAGCACCAACAGATGACCCCGATTCCGACGCCTCGGAACGGGGGTTTTAGGTCTTTCCCCACCGCTTGGTGGGGCTGGACCTAAACCATTTTATACACACCGTATATGAAGGGATATACGACCATTAATATTCACGATCAAAATTTTATCCATAGATGTTAACTCAACAGACTCAGAGAATAAATTTTGCATCCGCTAAGAACACACCGGAATATCCGGACTTCTTGGACATTCAGATCAAATCGTTTCAAGACTTTTTCCAGCTGGAAACGAAATCTGACGAAAGGGGCAATGAAGGATTGTACAACACCTTTATGGAAAACTTCCCGATAACTGATACCAGAAATCAGTTCGTATTGGAGTTTCTCGACTACTTTATAGATCCACCGCGATATTCCATTCAAGAATGTATCGAAAGGGGGCTTACGTATAGCGTTCCGCTTAAGGCTAGGTTGAAATTGTACTGTACCGATGAGGAGCACGAAGATTTCGAGACCATAGTACAGGACGTATATTTGGGAACCATCCCTTATATGACGCCTAGCGGTACCTTTGTGATTAACGGGGCCGAGCGTGTGGTGGTGTCACAGTTACACCGTTCACCAGGGGTGTTCTTCGGACAATCGTTCCACGCAAACGGAACAAAATTGTATTCCGCAAGGGTAATTCCGTTCAAAGGGTCATGGATCGAATTTGCTACCGATATCAATGGCGTAATGTACGCTTATATCGATAGAAAGAAAAAATTACCGGTTACTACCTTGTTCCGTGCCATTGGTTTTGAGCGCGATAAGGATATTTTGGAAATCTTTGACCTTTCCGAGGAAATAAAGGTATCCAATGCCGGACTTAAAAAAGTATTGGGCCGTAAGTTGGCCGCTCGTGTATTGAATACTTGGCATGAGGATTTTGTGGATGAAGATACCGGTGAGGTGGTATCCATCGAAAGAAACGAAATCGTATTGGATCGTGATACGGTTTTGGATAAGGAGCACATTGCAGAAATTATCGATGCCGATGTGAAGACCATTCTTTTGCACAAAGAGAACAATGCCCAAAGTGATTATGCCATTATCCATAACACCTTGCAAAAAGACCCTACGAATTCTGAAAAAGAGGCCGTAGAACATATTTACCGTCAGCTTCGGAATGCCGAGCCGCCCGATGAGGAAACGGCCCGTGGTATTATCGATAAGCTTTTCTTCTCCGACCAACGGTACAACCTTGGTGAAGTAGGCCGGTATCGAATGAACAAAAAATTAGGGTTGGATATTGGAATGGACAAGCAGGTCTTGACCAAGGAAGATATCATTACCATCATCAAATACCTGATCGAACTGATCAATTCCAAAGCGGAAATCGATGATATCGATCACCTTTCCAATCGTCGTGTAAGAACCGTTGGAGAGCAGTTGTCATCCCAATTCGGTGTGGGACTTGCCCGTATGGCGAGAACCATTCGCGAGCGTATGAACGTGAGGGATAATGAGGTATTTACCCCGATCGACTTGATCAACGCGAAGACCTTGTCTTCCGTGATCAACTCCTTCTTTGGTACCAACCAGTTATCCCAGTTTATGGATCAAACGAATCCATTGGCCGAGATTACGCACAAAAGAAGATTATCGGCACTTGGGCCTGGCGGACTCTCACGGGAACGCGCAGGATTTGAGGTTCGTGACGTACACTATACCCACTACGGTAGATTGTGTCCCATTGAAACTCCCGAAGGTCCGAATATTGGTCTGATTTCCTCCCTTTCGGTTTTCGCCAAGGTGAATCCTATGGGCTTCTTGGAAACGCCTTATCGGGAAGTTTCCGATGGTAAGGTAAATACCAAGGAATTCCGCTATTTGAGTGCGGAAGAGGAAGAGGGAATGAAAATCGCCCAGGCGAACATTCCTTTGAAAGATAATGGGACTATCGATAGTGATAAGGTCATTGCACGTGAAGAAGGGGATTTCCCGGTAGTAGATCCGAAAGAGATCAACTATACCGATGTGGCACCGAACCAAATTGCTTCGATATCCGCATCCCTGATCCCGTTTTTGGAGCATGATGATGCGAACCGTGCACTGATGGGCTCGAACATGATGCGCCAGGCGGTACCATTGTTGAAGCCACAATCCCCGATCGTGGGAACGGGCTTGGAACGTCAGGTAGCGTCAGATTCCAGGGTATTGATCAATGCCGAAGGCGACGGTACCATAGAGTACGTCGATTCGCAGAAGATTACCATCAAGTACCATCGTACCGATGCGGAACGGATGGTAAGTTTTGATGAGGATTCCAAAACCTATCAGCTGGTCAAGTTCAGAAAGACCAACCAAGGAACCAGTATCAACCTAAAACCTATCGTGCAAAAAGGCGATAAGGTCAAAAAAGGTCAAGTACTTTGTGAAGGATATGCCACCGAAAAAGGCGAATTGGCCTTGGGTAGAAACCTTACGGTTGCCTTCATGCCTTGGAAAGGATATAACTTTGAGGATGCCATCGTGATTTCCGAAAAAGTGGTACGGGAAGATATTTTCACCTCTATCCATGTAGACGAGTATTCTCTTGAAGTGAGGGATACTAAATTGGGTGCGGAAGAGTTGACGCATGATATCCCTAACGTATCCGAAGAAGCCACCAAGGATTTGGACGAACACGGTATGATCCGTATCGGTGCGGAAGTGAAACCTGGTGATATTCTGATCGGAAAAATTACACCAAAAGGAGAATCTGATCCTACTCCGGAAGAAAAACTATTACGCGCCATATTTGGTGATAAGGCCGGTGATGTGAAGGATGCCTCGTTAAAGGCGCCACCATCGTTGAACGGGGTTGTCATCGATAAGAAGTTGTTCTCCAGATCCATTAAGGATAAGCGAAAGCGTTCCGAGGATAAAGACGCCATCAACCGTTTGGAGTTGGAGTACGAAGTGAAGTTCGAAGAACTGAAGGACGTACTGGTAGAAAAGTTGTTTGCATTGATCAATGGCAAAACTTCTCAAGGTGTATTGAACGATTTGGGAGAAGAAGTGCTTCCAAAGGGAAAGAAGTATACCATGAAGATGCTGAACTCAGTGGACGATTTTGCCCATTTGGTCGGCGGAAGTTGGACTACCGATAAAGACACCAATGCATCCGTAGCGGATCTATTGCACAACTATAAGATCAAGTTGAACGATCTTCAAGGAAACCTTCGAAGGGATAAATTCACCATATCGGTGGGAGACGAACTTCCTGCAGGTATCATGAAGTTGGCGAAGGTATACATCGCTAAAAAACGAAAGTTGAAAGTAGGTGATAAAATGGCGGGCCGTCACGGGAACAAAGGTATCGTTTCCCGTATCGTACGTCAGGAAGACATGCCTTTCCTTGAGGACGGTACACCCGTAGACATTGTTTTGAACCCTCTTGGGGTACCATCACGTATGAATATTGGTCAGATTTATGAGACCGTATTGGGATGGGCCGGACTTAAATTGGGTAAAAAATATGCCACTCCTATTTTTGATGGAGCTACCTTGGAAGAGATCAATACCTATACCGATGAAGCGGGCATACCGCGATTTGGACATACCTATCTCTATGATGGTGGTACCGGTCAGCGTTTTGACCAACCGGCAACGGTAGGGGTCATCTACATGCTGAAACTAGGACATATGGTAGATGATAAAATGCACGCACGTTCCATAGGACCATACTCTTTGATTACGCAGCAACCGTTAGGTGGTAAAGCACAGTTCGGTGGTCAGCGATTTGGGGAAATGGAAGTTTGGGCCTTGGAAGCTTATGGAGCCTCCGCTACCTTACGTGAGATATTGACGGTGAAGTCCGATGACGTGGTCGGAAGGGCAAAAACCTACGAATCGATTGTTAAGGGCGAAACAATGCCGGAACCTGGTTTACCAGAATCTTTCAATGTATTGATGCACGAACTCAAAGGTTTGGGCTTGGACATTCGATTGGAAGAATAGGAATTACACTGTATAATTTAGAGTACCATATAAAATGGCTAGAATAAACGATAATACACCACAAAAAAGGTTCAATAAAATTTCCATTGGCTTGGCCTCTCCAGAATCCATTTTGGCAGAGTCAAGAGGGGAAGTTTTAAAACCTGAGACGATAAATTATAGAACCCACAAACCAGAGCGTGATGGGTTATTCTGTGAGCGTATCTTTGGTCCCGTTAAGGACTATGAGTGCGCCTGTGGGAAATACAAACGAATTCGTTACCGCGGAATTGTTTGTGACCGCTGTGGGGTAGAGGTTACGGAGAAAAAAGTACGTAGAGATCGCGTGGGTCACATCAACTTGGTGGTACCGGTAGCGCATATCTGGTATTTCCGTTCCTTACCGAACAAAATCGGGTACCTTTTGGGACTTCCGTCCAAGAAATTGGACATGATCATCTATTACGAACGGTATGTCGTGATCCAACCAGGGGTAGCCCAGGGAGTCGACGGCGAGGAAATCAATAAAATGGATTTCCTTACCGAAGAGGAATATTTGAACATCTTGGAATCGATTCCAGCGGAGAACCAATATTTGGAAGATTCCGATCCCAACAAGTTTATTGCTAAAATGGGAGCGGAATGTTTGATCGACCTGCTGGCCAGAATCGATTTAAAACAGTTGTCCTACGACCTTCGTCATAAAGCAAACACCGAAACCTCCAAACAAAGGAAGACCGAAGCCCTAAAAAGACTTCAGGTAGTGGAAGCGTTACGCGAATCACAGGACAATAGGGAAAACAATCCGGAGTGGATGATCATGAAAGTGATTCCCGTTATTCCACCGGAATTGCGTCCCTTGGTTCCATTGGATGGTGGCCGTTTTGCAACCTCCGATTTGAACGACCTGTACAGAAGGGTTATCATACGGAACAATCGTTTGAAGCGATTGGTAGAGATCAAGGCGCCGGAAGTAATTCTTCGAAACGAAAAACGGATGCTTCAGGAAGCTGTGGATTCGTTGTTCGATAACACCAGAAAAGCTTCTGCGGTAAAAACGGAATCGAACCGACCCCTAAAATCGCTTTCGGATTCCCTAAAAGGAAAGCAAGGACGTTTCCGTCAAAACCTTCTGGGAAAACGTGTGGATTATTCGGCACGTTCGGTAATCGTCGTTGGTCCCGAAATGAGCTTGTTCGAGTGTGGTCTTCCAAAAGATATGGCGGCCGAACTCTATAAGCCTTTCGTAATCCGAAAACTGATCGAACGCGGAATCGTGAAAACGGTAAAATCCGCAAAGAAAATTATAGACAAGAAAGAGCCTGTCGTTTGGGATATCCTTGAAAATGTGTTAAAGGGACATCCAGTGTTATTGAACCGGGCCCCTACTTTGCACCGTTTGGGAATTCAGGCGTTTCAGCCAAAATTGATCGAAGGTAAGGCAATACGTTTGCACCCCTTGGTCTGTACGGCCTTTAATGCGGATTTTGATGGTGACCAAATGGCGGTACACCTTCCATTGGGGCCAGAGGCCATTTTGGAAGCACAACTGTTGATGTTAGCGTCCCACAACATACTGAACCCTGCGAACGGATCACCGATTACGGTGCCTTCCCAGGATATGGTTTTGGGGCTATATTATATGACCAAGGAACGAAAGTCTACCAAGGAAGTTCCTATAAAAGGAGAAGGGCTTACCTTCTATTCCTTTGAAGAGGTAGTCATTGCCTTCAATGAAGGCATGCTCGATCTGAATGCAGGTATAAAAGTACGTGCAAAGGATTTCAATGAAGAAGGCGCATTGGTGAACCAGATCATTCCTACCACGGTAGGTAGGGTATTGTTCAACCAGGTAGTTCCGGAAGCAGCGGGATATGTAAACTCCGTACTGAACAAAAAAGCCTTAAGGGACATCATCGGCCGTATTTTAGCGGTTACCGATGTACCGACTACGGCCGCGTTCTTGGATAAGATCAAGACCATGGGATACGAGTTTGCCTTTAAAGGTGGCTTGTCCTTTAGTCTTGGGGATATTATCATTCCTCAAGAAAAGCATGATATGATCGACGATGCCAATGGCCAGGTCGATGGTATTATGGCGAATTATAACATGGGATTGATTACCAACAACGAACGTTATAACCAGGTTATCGATGTATGGACTTCAACGAACGTAATGCTGACCGATTTGGCCATGAAACGTATCCGGGAAGACCAGCAAGGGTTTAACTCCGTGTATATGATGCTTGATTCCGGTGCAAGGGGTTCCAAAGAACAGATCCGTCAGCTGACAGGTATGCGTGGATTGATGGCGAAACCAAAGAAATCGACTGCCGGTGGTGGAGAGATTATCGAAAACCCGATCCTTTCCAACTTTAAGGAAGGGCTATCGATCTTGGAATACTTTATATCAACGCACGGTGCTCGTAAAGGATTGGCGGATACCGCTTTGAAAACGGCCGATGCAGGATACCTTACCCGTCGTTTGGTCGATGTTTCCCAAGATGTGATTATTAACATCGAAGATTGTGAAACCCTAAGAGGTGTAGAAGTCGCTCCGTTGAAAAAGAACGAAGAAATCGTGGAGTCGCTCGGAGAACGTATTTTAGGACGTGTTTCTTTACATGATGTTTACAATCCTTTGAACGAGGAATTGTTGCTGAGTGCAGGGCAGGAAATTATGGAGGCCGATGTAAAACGTGTGGAAGCTTCTCCTATCGAGAAAATTGAAGTACGTTCCGCTTTAACCTGTGAAGCACCGAAGGGAATTTGCGCGAAATGCTACGGGCGAAACCTTTCTACCAATAAAATGGTACAGCGAGGGGAAGCCGTTGGTGTTGTTGCGGCACAATCGATCGGTGAACCGGGAACGCAGCTGACCTTGCGTACGTTCCACGTGGGTGGTATTGCAGGAAACATTTCCGAAGAAAACAAACTGGTAGCGAAATTTGCCGGGGTAGCGGAAATCGAGGATCTGCGAACTGTTAAAGGAGAAGATTCCGAAGGGAACGCCGCCGAAATCGTAATTTCAAGAACATCTGAAATTAAGATCGTAGATGCCAAAACGGGTATCACCTTAAGTACCAATAACATTCCTTACGGTTCTCAATTGTTTATTAAGAACGGAGCCAAAATAGATAAAGACACGACTATTTGTTCGTGGGATCCTTATAACGGGGTCATCGTATCCGAATTTCCGGGTAAGATTGCCTACGAGAATATCGAGCAAGGGGTTACGTACCAAGTGGAAATTGACGAACAGACAGGATTCCAAGAAAAAGTAATCTCGGAATCAAGGAACAAAAAACTCATCCCTACGCTTTTGATCAAAAATGCGAAGGACGAGGTATTACGTTCCTATAACCTGCCGGTAGGTTCCCATATCATGGTCGACGACGGTGATAAGATCAAGGAAGGTAAAACGTTGGTCAAGATACCACGTAAGTCCGCCAAAGCAGGGGATATTACGGGTGGTCTTCCAAGGGTGACCGAGCTATTTGAAGCGCGAAACCCTTCGAACCCTGCGGTAGTATCCGAAATTGACGGAGTTGTTTCCTTTGGTAAGATCAAACGTGGAAACCGTGAGATCATTATCGAATCGAAATTGGGCGAGGTCAAAAAATATCTGGTCAAATTGTCCAATCAAATTTTGGTACAAGAGAACGATTATGTGAGGGCCGGAATGCCATTATCGGACGGTTCGGTAACGCCTGAAGATATCCTTTCGATAAAAGGACCTTCCGCGGTACAACAATACCTAGTTAACGAAGTACAGGAAGTATACCGTTTGCAAGGGGTGAAGATCAACGACAAGCATTTTGAGGTCGTTGTACGTCAGATGATGCGTAAAGTAAGGATCCAAGATCCGGGTGATACTATTTTCTTAGAAAACCAATTGGTCCATAAAGATGATTTTATTAACGAGAATGATGGTATTTTCGGGAAGAAGGTCGTTATGGAAGCAGGGGAATCGGAAAATCTAAAAGCCGGTATGATCACTACCGTACGCGAATTGCGCGATGAAAATTCCATATTGAAGCGTGCCGATAAGGCACTTGTTACGGCAAGGGATGCGGTAGCCGCTACGGCAACGCCGATTTTGCAAGGAATTACAAGGGCCTCGTTACAAACGAAGTCTTTCATCTCCGCAGCATCGTTCCAGGAAACGACCAAGGTACTTAACGAAGCCGCCGTCAGCGGAAAAGTGGATAGTTTGGAAGGATTAAAGGAAAATGTTATCGTCGGACATCGAATTCCAGCAGGTACCGGAATGCGCGATTATGAGAACATCATCGTAGGTTCGAAAGAAGAGTACGATGAAATTATGGCCCGAAAGGAAGCCTTGAAATTTTAATGTAAATAGAAAATGGACCCCTGATCTTGTATCAGGGGTTTTTTTTTGAAAAATAGTTTGGAACCATGAGCGAGAAAGAACAAAAACAAAAGCAGATCAATATCGAGTTGGACGAAAAAACGGCCGAGGGCACCTATTCCAATTTGGCGATAATCAACCACTCCGTTTCAGAGTTTGTTGTCGATTTCATTAGCATGATGCCCGGTGCGCCCAAAGCGAAAGTAAAGAGTCGGATCGTACTCACGCCCCAACACGCCAAAAAGTTTTTGAAGGCCCTTAGCGATAATGTAAACCGTTTTGAGAAGGCGCACGGAACCATAAAAGATTATGAACAGCCTTCGATACCTTTAAATTTTGGTCCAACAGGTGAAGCTTGATCCGAAATCAATTGAACTCCGAGGTGAAATGAAGTTTTACGCTGGGGTATTTTTGTTGGGTCATTTGTAAGGAGAACTGGGAGTCCGCCAAGAACACGGTCTGGCCCTGCTTGTCCTGAGCCAGAAATTTCTGTTTGATTCTTTTGAATTCCTTGAATTCATCGTTTTTAGGATCTTCCGCTTCCACCCAACAGGCTTTAAATACCGGAAAGTTCTCATAGGAACATTTGGCGCCGTACTCATGCTCCAATCGGTATTGTATTACCTCAAATTGTAGTGCACCAACGGTACCGATTACCTTTCTCCCGTTCAATTCCAAGGTAAACAACTGCGCGACCCCTTCGTCCATCAATTGATCGATGCCCTTATAGAGCTGTTTCGACTTCATTGGATCGGCATTGTTGATATACCTAAAGTGTTCCGGTGAAAAACTCGGGATTCCCTTGTAATTCAATTGTTCGCCTTCCGTTAAGGTGTCCCCGATCTTGAAATTACCGGTATCGTGCAGTCCAACGATATCACCGGGATACGAGATATCAACGATTTCCTTTTTTTCGGCAAAAAATGCGTTGGGGCTTGAAAACTTCAGTTTTTTCCCCTGACGAACATGTAAATAGGGCTTGTTGCGCTCAAAAGTACCCGATACAATTTTAACGAAGGCCAATCGGTCCCGATGCTTGGGATCCATATTGGCGTGGATTTTAAAAACAAAACCGGTAAGTGCGGTCTCATCCGACTCTACCATACGTTCTTCGGCCATTTTAGCTTTGGGTGTAGGAGCGATATCAATAAAACAGTCCAATAACTCCCGTACCCCAAAATTGTTTAGGGCAGAGCCAAAAAATACAGGCTGTAGTGTTCCTTCCAAATACGCTTTTTGATCAAAGGGCGGGTACACCCCGTCCACCAATTCCAGGTCGTCCCTTAAAGTGGCCGCCGCATTTTCTCCGATTACATTTTCCAATTCACTGCTTTCCAACGAGTCGAACGCAATGGTTTCTTCTATATTTTTTTTGCTTTCCCCACTAAAAAGGTTAATGTTCTTTTCATAGATGTTATAAATGCCCTTAAAATCGTACCCCATACCTATGGGAAAGCTCAGCGGTGTTACCCGAAGGCCTAGCTTTTGTTCGACTTCGTCCAAAAGGTCAAAGGCATCTTTCCCTTCGCGATCGAGTTTATTGATAAACACGATAATGGGAATGTTTCGCATTCTACAGACCGAAACCAGCTTTTCCGTTTGTTCCTCCACACCTTTGGCAACATCGATGACCACGATTACGCTGTCTACCGCGGTAAGCGTACGGAAAGTGTCCTCCGCAAAATCTTTATGCCCAGGAGTGTCCAGAATATTGATTTTTTTATCGCGGTAAATGAACGCAAGAACCGAGGTGGCTACGGAAATACCGCGTTGTCGCTCAATTTCCATGAAGTCGCTGGTAGCCGTTTTTTTTATTTTATTGTTCTTTACGGCGCCTGCTTCCTGTATGGCCCCTCCAAAAAGCAGCAGTTTTTCGGTCAAGGTCGTTTTACCCGCATCGGGGTGGGAAATGATCCCGAACGTTCTTCTGCGCTGTATTTCTTCTTTGAAGGTCATAAAAAAAATTTGGGCAAAAATACGGGAAATATCCATTTTCAAGGAATACTGGAGCCCTTATTCTCGTAAACGTTTTCGTTTGTCGGGTATGGGAGCGGCTTTTTTTTTACCTGATCAGATTAGGTTTTTTTGGCTGTTCCCAAAGGTGTTTGGGATGTTATTATAAGGTGAAAACATCTTTTTGACTATCTTTTACGTACCTAAAAGAAGAAAAAATGCAGTTTAACGAATAATCAGGGTTTTGAAAGACATTTCATAATTTAGGCTTTC
Organism: Maribacter sp. 2-571; assembly: GCF_050589625.1. NCBI lineage: Bacteria > Pseudomonadati > Bacteroidota > Flavobacteriia > Flavobacteriales > Flavobacteriaceae > Maribacter > Maribacter sp. 2-571. Next base: position 45,939 of record NZ_JBNGOP010000036.1, read on the forward strand.
CAAACAATTTGAGGATCGAGTTTTTAACTTTATCTTGCAAATCAATTAACAAAAGTTGTCCCAACTTCTTATCCTATTGTAATGTAAGCTACAGGCCGTGGTGATTGGTAACCCGCCTGCTGAATGGCAGGTCTTAAATTGCTAACACTTATGGAAATTATTACATTATTCTCGCGTAAAAACAAGGTATACGCACTCAGTAGCCTTTGTTTGTTCGCGTTTACCTTTTCTGGTTTTTTGACTGCTCGGGCAAACGAGATTCCCTCGAACAGCGGTAACTATGCGATTCGTATTGCCGCTCTGGTCGACGATCCCGCTGATTTAGATGACGATGATGATGGTATCCTGGATAGGGTAGAGGACATCAATAGCGATGGGGATAACAATCCCGATACCAATCCCACGGATACCGACGGGGATGGTATTCCCAACTATGAGGATATTGATTCGGACGGCGATGGTATTCTAGACAATTATGAAGCACAGCGAACAAGCGCTTACGTTCCACCTTCTGGTATCGATGCGAATGGTAATGGGCTGGATGACGCTTATGAAGGGGACTTTGGTTTTGGTATCGTTCCCATAAACTCCGATCGTTCGGTTCGACCCGATTATGTTGATGTTGATTCCGATATTGACGGTATACGGGACAATATTGAGGCGCAGCCATTTTTAACATATGTAGCGCCTTCTGGTATAGATGCCAATCAAAACGGTTTGGACGATGCCTATGAAGGAGCATTTGGTTTTGGAATCATACCGATTAATAGCGATGACGATGAGTATCCCGATTATCGCGATTTTGACGCGGATAATGATGGTATAAAGGACAAGGTAGAGGCGCAGACCTCCGAAGGCTATGTACCGCCAAGGGGCGACCGGGACGGAAATGGCATTGATGATGCCTATGAAGATGGATTGGTTCCTTTTGATACCGATGGGGATAACATTCCCGATCAATTGGATATCGATACGGACAACGACGGTATCTTGGATATTGTGGAAGCGCAGACAACGGAAGGTTTTCTTCCCCCTTCCGGTCAGGATGCCGATGAAAATGGCCTTGACGATGTATATACTTCTTCGGGCCTCGATCCCATCAATTCTGATGGTGATACCAAGCCCGATTTTAGGGATATCGATTCTGATAATGATGGTATTCCGGACAATATAGAAGGGCAGCCCACGGCAGGATATGTGCCACCGACCGGAAACGATACGGATGCCGATGGCTTGGACGATGCATATGAAGGAACGGGAAATAATGGTGTTGACCCCATTGATTTTGACGGTGATGATGCCCCTGATTATCGGGATTTGGACAGCGACAACGATACGGTCCCCGATAACAATGAGGGGAACGATTTCAACTTTGACGGCATCCCGGACCAGACCTTTACAGGTGTGGATACGGATGGCGACGGTCTTGACGACGGTTACGAGGGGTCCGATGTGAACGACGGATTCGACGTGAACGACGAGATCGACGACCCTGCGAACGACCTGCCGGATACCGATGGTACGGAGGACGTGAACTATCG
>NZ_JBNGOP010000037.1:0-43105 GCF_050589625.1 Maribacter sp. 2-571
ACAATATTTTTGCTGCTTTAATAGCATACAGCTTCAAGGATAAAAAACCCTCCCTGAAAAATAACTTCGTGGATACCTAACAACTGTATTTGAACATATAGTTATATCGAACTCACGTTAAGTAATAAGTAATTGTGGATTTGAACTTGAATTTGAACTTGAATTTGACTTTGAGTTTGAACTTGTCACTTAACAACTACCACCATACCACAAAACACTTTTCAATAGTATCGTCTTCTTTTTTGATCCAAATGAGGGGCGCGTTTTCTTTGAGCATTCGTAATTGCAGTTCCATTAACAATTCAAAATGGGAAATCCAAGGTACTGCCATATGGGGCACTATGGGCCATTCTGTTTTAAAGGGGATATAGAACAGACATTGTTTGAACGGAATACCGTTAATTGTATCAAAATGGAGCCAATACCCAACAATACAGGCTTTGTTCAAAGGTCTAATGGATGTTTTTGGAGCGTTGTAGGGGTAAAAGAGTTGTGCTTTAAAACACGCCTGATGTATGATACTTTTCACATCGATATCACGTGCCCGGAGCGCCGCGACACCTTCTTCGCTGTGCAATATGGGAAACTGTTCGTTTTTTATTTTTTCCATCTTGGTAAAGAACATATCCCTTCTATTAGGCCCCATGAGGCGGTGTATCGGTTCCGAAATATCGGGGTCGATAATGTAAAATTTATACGTAAGTTCCACATGCAGCAGTTTTTCCGTTTTTAAGTCGCGAAGGATAAAATCGATTTCACCAAGTGTTCTTTTTTCATTTTTAATGGGGAGGTTGTGAAGAATAATAGCGTATGATGGATCATGTTCCAACAACTGTTGAAACACATATTCCATTTGGTGGCCCAAACGCCTGTTGGTCGGTATCGGTTTTAGACGAAAGGTGTCGGTGGCTATTGTTGGGAATTCAAATTGCCGAATGCCGAACTGCTCTTTGGTCCAAAGGGGAGGTGTACTTAAAAAACCATAACTCTTTTTATCCATCATCTGGGATTTCATTGGTGTCTCAAAAATACGCGAATTGGACTCTTGTCCTAGCCGTGCCTTACGGGCAAACAAGACTACGATAATAGCTTCAAAAAAGGGTAGAAGCGTTAACTTTTCCTAAAAATAAGGCCTTTCCAAAGGAAATGTGTTAATTTTATAAGATGGCTATGAATACAAGAAAAGGCTTTCGTTTTTCTCCATATGAGGCACCCGAACAGTCCCCATTTGACAAACTTTTTGAAATTTTTCAGGAATTGATCACCCATACCTCCGGTGATTTTGATGAGGCTATCGACTGGTTGCGCGAACTGGACAAAGAATACGAGCTTACCGATGAGAATTATACCATTGAAGACTTTATTGAGGATTTAAAGGCAAAGGGCTACATCCGCGAGGAGTTTGAGGATGGTGGTGGTAAAATGGGCGAAGAAGGCGAAGAAGGTGATGAGGGCAGCAGCAAGGGTAATATCTCCATTACAGCAAAAATGGAACGCATTATTCGCCAGCGTGCCTTGGACCAGATTTTTGGGAAACTAAAACGCAGTGGCGCGGGCAACCATAAAACCGGTAAATCAGGACAAGGGGACGAGCATACGGGCGATTTTAGGGAATACCGATATGGTGACGGTCTGGAACACATTTCGATGACCGAAAGCCTTAAAAACGCACAAGTAAACCATGGTATTGGAAGTTTTTCGCTGAGCGAGGAAGACCTTGTGGTGGAAGATACCCAGTATAAGGCACAAATGAGCACGGTGTTGATGATCGATATCAGCCACAGTATGATCCTTTACGGGGAAGACCGTATTACCCCTGCCAAAAAAGTGGCGATGGCCCTTGCGGAACTGATTACCACGCGATACCCAAAAGACACCCTTGATATTTTAGTGTTCGGAAACGATGCGTGGCCCATCCCGATAAAGGACCTTCCTTACTTAAAGGTAGGGCCATACCATACCAATACGGTAGCCGGTCTGCAATTGGCCATGGATATGCTCCGGAGAAAACGAAATACCAATAAGCAAATATTCATGATCACCGATGGGAAACCCAGTTGTTTGCGTATGCCGGATGGTACCTATTACAAAAACAGTGTGGGTCTTGACGACTTTATTGTGGAAAAATGCTACAATATGGCCCGGCAAGCCCGAAAATTGCACGTACCCATAACCACCTTCATGATTGCCCAAGACCCTTATTTGATGCAGTTCATCCGTCATTTTACGGAAGCCAATAAGGGCAAGGCGTTTTTTACCGGTTTAAAAGGGCTGGGTGAAATGATTTTTGAGGATTATGAGAGCAATAGAAGAAAAAGGTTAAAGTAAACCGTCTTCGAATCAAAAAATAAACTGAATATAACTAACTAGAGGGAGATCCCGTCAGACAGAAAAAACCACTTTGGCGTTTATAGTTTTGTTGACGTTTTCTCCAAACTCTTTTAAAAAATAAAAAATTGAACCATACGAAAATCGCCACCTTGGGCGAATTAAAGAAAACAGGATACCGAACAAAAGGCATTAAGGACGAATTAAGGGATAATTTACGCGATAAAATAAAAAATGGGGAAGATACCTTTACCGGAGTCTGGGGCTATGAAGATTCCGTAATTCCAGAATTGGAGCGTGCCATATTATCACGGCATAATATCAATCTCTTGGGGTTACGAGGTCAGGCAAAAACCCGATTGGCGCGACTTATGGTCACCTTGTTGGATGAATGGATACCTATTGTAAAAGGCTCGGAAATCAATGACGACCCGCTTCGTCCAATGTCCCGTTTTGCTTTGGAACTGATTGCTGAAAAGGGCGACGATACCCCAATAAGCTGGTTGCATAGAGAGGACCGTTTTTTTGAAAAATTGGCAACACCGGACGTAACCGTAGCCGATTTGATCGGGGATGTGGACCCCATTAAAGCGGCAAACCTCAAGCTCTCCTATGCCGATGATCGCGTAATTCACTTTGGAATGATACCAAGGGCCAACCGTTGCATTTTTGTAATCAACGAGTTGCCCGATCTACAGGCACGGATACAGGTATCGCTATTTAATATTTTACAGGAAGGCGACATACAGATCAGGGGATTCAAATTGCGTTTGCCCTTGGACCTTCAGTTTGTGTTTACGGCAAACCCGGAGGATTACACCAATAGGGGAAGTATCGTTACCCCTTTGAAGGATCGTATCGGATCTCAGATTCTGACACATTATCCCGAAGATATTAAAACCGCTAGGAAAATCACCGAGCAAGAAGCCATTCTAGATGAACGCCAAACTAGCGCGGTATATGTGCCCGATATCGCCAAGGACCTTTTGGAGCAAATCAGTTTTGAGGCAAGAAATAGCGAGTATGTGGATGCAAAAAGTGGCGTGAGCGCCCGAACGAGCATTACCGCTTTCGAAAATTTGCTGAGTACGGCAGAACGACGCGCCTTGCAGACCGGGGCGGAACACACCATGGTTCGTTTGAGCGATTTTTTGGGTGTGATCCCAGCGATAACCGGTAAAATCGAGTTGGTCTATGAAGGCGAGCAGGAAGGGGCCGATGGGGTAGCGGCCATTTTGATCGATGATGCCGTGAAATCGATGTTTCCCTTGTATTTCCCGAAAATTGAAAAACTCGAACGCAAAGATGCCGAAACACCCTATGACGAATTGCTGCATTGGTTCTTTCAAGGACAAGGGTTCGAGTTGTTGGACGATTTCACCGATGAGGAATACCAGCGGGCCTTGGACGGCATTCCAGAGTTGAACCAATTGTTAAAAACACATCAACCCGATTGGCCCGAAAAAGACGCTTATTTTTTAAAGGAATTGGTGCTTTGGGGACTGGTCGCCCACAAGAAATTGAGCAAGAACCGTTTTGCGGAAGGCTATCAATTTAAAGACCTTTACGGAAGCTTTATCAGTGGCCTCTGATCTGAATACCTTTCTTTCGTCGTAAATACGGGTGAGACGACCAAAAAATGCAATAGCAGTTGCCTTTTTTCGTTTCTCCAAAAAACGATACGACATGAATGCCCAAAAGCTGCTCTTGACGCTGTTGTTAACGTTGGCTTATTTTAGCGGTCGATCCCAACGGATAACCTTGCCTATAGAGGTGTTAAGCGCAACTACCGCTGTAAAACAAGTGCAATTACCGATTCGCCTTCCCGAAACCGGGGCGTTACTCCTACAAATTCACGGGTTAAAATTTGAAGGCCAGGCAAGTATCAAGATCAATAATAGTCCTTGGTCGGAATTGATGGATGAGGCCATTGTTTATCCCGACGACCAATACGGTGGACAGGGTGGCGGTTATCATACACTGCGCTTTAAGATTGGTTTGGAGAGCTTTGGAACATTTGATAAAAATCGGGGAACCCAAACAATAGGTTTTCGATATAATGGTACCGATGGGAACACCATCGGTTTTCGCGTTCTTGGGGTCAATATTCAAAACCCAAGTGGTACCCCGTTATTAGGGGAAAACGACTTTGTTTCGGTCGATCCTGGCAGCTGGCGACCACCTGTTGCCGGTCAGGCCGCTATTACAGCGGGCAAGGAGCTTTGGGAAACGGCAACTATAGTGGATCGTCCGGGAGGAAATGCGATCAAGGCCAAATGTGCCAGTTGCCATGCAACCAATGGGGCCGACTTGGAATATTTCGCCTATTCGAATACGTCCATTATCGAACGTTCCCAATTCCATGAACTTACCGAGGAAGAGGGTAAAATGATCGCCAGTTACATACGGAGCCTCGGAGCGTCCGAAAATATCGAACGGCTCGGTAGGCCTTACAACCCCCCTTATCAACCAGGGAAATCCCTTGAGGATAAATCAGTAAGGTACTGGGCGGCCGGGGCGGGCATTGAAGCGGTAGCGGACGATGAAGCCGAAACGATACGGGCCATGTTCCCAAACGGAACAGGTACGAAAGAAATTCAAAAAGTAGTTGACCACAATAAGCAATTGGATATTACCAAGATACCGCTGGCCATTCAGTTCCCCGATTGGAACGAGTGGTTGCCAAAAGTACACCCTATCGATATTTGGAAAGGAAGTTATTTTGAAAGCTCTGAGGCTTACAGCCGTTATGAGGCACTACTGCAGAACATGCGGAACAACTCGGAAGCAGTGCTTTTCGATAAGGACTTCGATAAGAACATTCGCGGTTTTCAGGAAGACTTTAGGACGTTTATAGCGGAGGGGCGCACGGATGACAGGGGAAGTGCATGGCGTGCTCAGGGCAGTACGGCTATCGGCCAGATCAAGGCAAAGTATTTGAACAATAATAGTCCTGAATTTGCAAAAGAACAATTGGCAAAATGGCTGGCGCTTCGGTACTGGGAAATGATCAAGCTAAACCGGTTGGAAGACCGGGCGGTGGAAATTCGACCCGGTTCGGAAGCCTGGCAATGGCCTATGAGCGCTCAGGCGGTACATCAGGTGGCACCACATATTGTCGCCGATAACCAGAATAATTTTGAGGGTCAGAATCCTTTGGTGGGGGATTATAGATCTACCGTATGGTACCAACTGCAACTTACCTTGAACAGCGGGGAAGGTTTAGATCTGGACAAAACGTATATTGTGCACCCTGTAGATTGGCCCTATCAGATGCGGCACTTGTGGGAAGCTGCCGAACGAACGCCCGACAAACGTTGGGAAGGGGCAAGAACATTTTTGTCGTTGATAAAAATGTATCAGTCCCAAAGCAATACCAATGGAACCTCTTCCAAAGGATGGATCATGCGTTTTGTACATCCAAAATTTTTGATGCGACAGCCGAAAGGTGAAAAGACGACCCATGAAAGTGTAAATTTTTATGAGCCTGGCTTGAGTGGCAAGCTACAAAATGCGCTTTTGTTGGAATGGCTAAAAGTGGTGGCGGAATTTGAGGAAGGGGATTGGAGTCGGCAGGTACCGGCAGATGTTTCTGAAGTTTCCAAATGGGCCAAAATCGAACCGATCGATGCGGTACCGACTACTAATATTCCGAGGTTCAATACCAATCAATTGTATTCGGTTGCTGTAATGGAGCATATGAACACCCTATATCGCTTATTACCGATAATGGAGGACACCGAGGGTATTTCATGTGCCACGGTAAAACAGATGGCCGTTTGGGCGCAATCGATTTGGCCGGAAGGCGATTGGGTGGAACGGCTTAAAGAAAAAAATTGTACCGATGAGGATAGCGCTATAGCGGAACCCGTCCTTCAATTCGTTCTGAACGTTGTTGGGGGTACGGGAAGCGGCAGTTACCCTTTGGGAACAGAGGTCGTAATTACCGCGGATGAAATGGAAGGTTTTCGGTTCTACCAATGGACCACTACGGACAATACCGTGGCCATAGCGGATATTTTTGCCCCTACGACCACTGTCGTGGTTTCCGATACCGCTGCTCCCATAGAAGCCGTATACGTGCCGGATAACGGTATTTCGGTATCGGTATACCCCAATCCTGCCTCAGAAACGTTATCGATAATTACCGATACGGACCAAAAGGCCGTTAGGACCTTTACGATGTATCAAATGGACGGTAAAATGGTGTCTTCGTTAGTAGAGCCGCCAGGGTCGAATAATGCAGAAAGGACCATTTCTGTGGAGGGACTCCCACCAGGTATTTATATTTTAAGGATCAATACCGGACTGGAAAATCTATTTGAAAAGGTTATTGTTGAATGACCCCGTTCGCGCTTTGCAATATGACGATCCGACGCGTGCTTTTCTTGACGTATTTGCTTAAAATGGTATAAACGTTGTTATCGCTTGGGCAATGGGAAAAACACCGTGACTTTGGTCAATTAAAAAACCATTTCATTGTTTGTCAGCAGTTTTAAGGTTTAGCGGGTATACAAAATTTGCACTCTTCTTCCTGTTTTAAAAGCAAAGCCGGTCCTAACAGAACCGGCTTCCTTCTTCATAGAAATCAATTTCCCATCACACCTGGTAGGCAGGTAAATTGAAAATAAAAGAGCTCCCTTCCTTCGGTTTGCTCAGTACGGTAATGGTAGTGTCGTGCAGGTCCATTATTTTTTTAACGATGGCCAGTCCGAGGCCATATCCTGTTTTTTTCGGATCGTTTTTATCCACTTGTTTGTATCGGTCAAAAATAAAGGGCTGTTCGTTTATTGGTATTCCGGCGCCGGTATCACTAATATTAATTTCCACCTGATTTCCGTTTTGAACGAGTGATAAAGTGACCGTCCCCTTGGGTTCCGTATATTTTATGGCGTTTTCGATCAGGTTTTGTAGCGCCCGTTCCACAAGGCTTACATCCGCAAAAACAACGTGGTTTTCCTGCGGTTTTTCTAAATGTAGTACAATATCTTTTTTACCGGCAAGCACCTTAAATTTTGCGATGAGGTCGTAGGATAGTTCGGTAATGGAAAACGGCTCTTTTATCGGAGTAACCTGCTCCGCCTCAAGTTTTGAATATTCGAACAACTGATTGATCAGTTTGGATAGTTTGTCCACGTTATCATGGGTAATCTGCAAATAGGTCTGCTTCTCTTTTTCGGTTAAGGAATCGCCCTTGATCTGTAAGGTTTCGATATAGCCCTTTAAAATGGCCAGGGGGGTTCTAAGGTCGTGCGAAACATTGGCGATCAGCTCTCTTCTTAGCATATCTACCGATTGTAGTTTGTCCATATTGTCGACAATGGTGTCCGCCATTCCGTTAAAGGACTTCGCAAAAATAGCAATGTCGGATGTTTCCGGTTTTTCGATTCGGGCACTGAGGTCACCATCTTGAAATCTGCGTACGGTCGTGATGATCAATCGTAGGTTTTTGGTAAGGAACCATATGGCCAGCAGGCCTAAAAGAATGGAAAAAACCGTAGTAAGTAGGGTGGCCCCAATACCCAAACGCGCAAAATATTGGCCCCAAAGCGTATCGCTTACCTGCTGGAAGTTTTTACCTGCCAACACAATGTAAACATATCCTTCCCGACCATCTACACTATAGGGTGCCGCGGAAAAAATTTTCTGTTCCCCGGGATTTCTGGGATCGTCACCCCTTACAAAACCTTCGCCCTTCTGGGCAATAAACGATTCGATAGGCGTTAAGGAGACTCGTTTAGCGGGTGCTGTTTCTCCATGGTCCAAAACCACGGAGTAGAGTATTTCCCCTGTTTTGTCCAACAAATAAACCTCTATCCCCCGGTTTACCGCCATCATGTCGTGCATTAAATCTCCGAACAAGGGTTTGTTTACGCTTCCATCATCCAAAAAAGGCGAAGCGCCATCAAATTTTTCCGCGATTACGTGGTGGGCAACATCCGCATTCAGTCGCTGGGTAGTTTCCTCATGGTGCTTTTGGGCAAAGTAGCTTGTTATAAGCATGTAAGAGGTTCCCATCAATATGATGAGCGCAATGAAAGCCATCCATAGCTTTTTCACCAATCTAGGGGTCAGTGTTTTTTCAACGGTGCTCATAGTATACTATCCTCATTAAATTTGTAGCCCACTCCCCAAGTGGTCAAAATATAGGTAGGGTTGGCCATGTCCGACTCAATTTTGGCGCGTAACCGATTGATATGCGAGTTTACGGTATGCTCATAACCCTCAAAGTTATAGCCCCAAATAATGTTCAACAATTCACTTCGGGTATAATTTCGTCCGGGGTTGGAGGCCATCAATACCAACAGTTCAAATTCCTTGGGCGAAAGTTCTATTTTCTGATCTTCAAGAAGCACCTTTCGCTTATCGATATCGATTTCTAGGCCATCTGCATTAATTTTTGAGGAATCGGTTACGGAAACTTCCTTTTGCTCCGACCGTCTTAAAACAGCTTTGATACGGGCCAATAACTCTCGAATACTAAAGGGTTTTGTTATATAATCGTCCGCTCCGATTTCTAGCCCCAGAACCCTATCGATTTCTTCGGATTTGGCAGTGAGCATAATGATCGGCGTATTTTTTTTTGCCCGAACACTTCTGCAAATTTCAACACCGTCCATACTTGGCAGGGTGAGGTCCAATAGGATAAGGTCGTAATCGTTTTTCAAGGCCATTTGAAGTCCTTCCTTACCATCCATTGCCTTTGCGGTATCATAGATCATGTCGGTCAGATGGATTTCCAACAACCTTATGATCTCTGGATCGTCTTCTATAATTAGGATCTGCTTCATGTTTCTTATACGAAAGAAGTTAAAAAGTATCACAAAAGCATCACGGGCCTTAAAAGGATCGAATATGACCGGAAAAACGCCGCTTTACAAAACGCTCTGTAAGTGATTTCATTAATAGCCGTAATTCCCAACAAATCCTTACAATCTTATGGAGTAATCGGTCTATTTGTCAAAGCGATAAGGGTCAGGGAATATCGGAAAAGGCAGAAGATTATACCATTTCTGGTATTACTAATGGAACAGCGGTATTCCCAACGTATACCGGATGCTAATGGATATCCATAAAAGTCGAAGGACAGCCTTCTCGCAACACCAATAAAATAGGATTCCAGGAGAAGGGTTAAGCCAAGGGTATTTTAAAAAATGGGAAAATAGGGCCTACGGAATTACAGCGAACGAACTATTCCCAGGTGTCGATATGCCTGTTGATCTCATCAAAGTTGTAATTGCCTACCAGTACCTTTCGATATTGGAACGCCAAAAGGGTGAGCGCGATAATCAAAATATATGCCGTTAAGACCAATAGCCCTATGGGTATGAACGTACTTGGGATGATGTGGTTCTCAAAATCGTTGGCACTGAATAGAATGGCTATGGTATTGATCAGTTTATAGGCGTAAATCGGTAAAATAACATAGAGGGCATATTCCAAGTTGCGCATTTGGGGGTCGGTAACCTCGCCTTCCTTTATTTTAAACCATAAGACGTATAAAAATGCAAAATGGACCAAGGTAACCAATGGTATCAGGTAGTTGTCGAACTTGAAAAAATAAAACTTGTTCGTATACAATCCATAAAAACTTGATACGACTAGTATCAATAGCGTCAATATAGAAAGTACCAACCCTCGCTTCCACGGAAGGATGTTAAAAATAGACTTCATCGTAAGTAGGTTTCTAGGTCTTGGGCAACCCATTTGTTATTCCTAGAACGAGCGGTAATTTTCTTTATTGGAAAAAATCGATGAAGCGTAAAGAATGTTGAGTAGGCCTTAAAAAGTGTGGTGAAATGCCTGTACGGAACAACATTAAAAACATGGGGGATATCGATTTTCATTAAAAAGGTAGTTTCAATTTTGGTTTGAACACATCAATAAATCATAACTGAAAACAACAAAAAAGGATTGCCACCGAATACTAGGCCTTATAGAATTAAAAATTCCGTGAACCGCACCGTAGCGATTTCCTAAACCTGTTTTAGTTTCCCATGGTTAAAGGATTGGCTTCATTTTGGGATGCCATGTTTGATGTAATGGCCCAATACCTGATGTAAGACATAACTTTAATAGATGTCCCTTATACCTGGGAGCACTGGTTTTCAAAGTTTTGTCGTTACTTTGTTTTGTGACGAAAAATTGTTGGTTTTCGATTACAAAAATACTAAAAAAAGAAATCAATAAGAAATACGTTAATTTTTTGACGAAATGAGCAGGTATCGTTTCTTTTATTTAGTTAAAATTCAATTTTTGGGTTTTCGTTACAGTGGTTGGCAAAAACAGCCCGGTCAAAAAACCTTGGAAGGCATGCTTTCAAAAACCCTGAAATTTGTGCTTCCCGACCAGGAGATCAAAATTTTGGGAGCGAGCCGAACGGACGCCAAGGTCTCCGCATTGGCCTATGTTTTTGAATTGTTCGTAACAGAACCCATAGCGAATTTGACTTCTTTTCAGGAGCTTTTAAACAGCAACCTGCCTTCGGATATTCGGGTAACCCAGATAACGACCGTTGACCGTACGTTTAATATTATACAAAGCCCAAAACTAAAGGAGTACGTATATCTTTTTTCGTTTGGGGAAAAGAACCATCCATTTTGTGCTCCCTTTATGGCCAATATTTTAGTGCCGCTCGATATCGGGGCAATGAAAACGGCGGCCCGTTGTTTCGAGGGCACTCATGATTTTAAGGCATACACCGCGCGCATTCGGCCCGGCACAAAATCCATACGGACCATTACAAAATGCTATTTAGAGCGCAATACGCTTTTTACCGCCAACTTTTTTCCGACACAGAGCTATCTTCTACATATCATATCGGAAGGTTTTATGCGTTATCAGGTACGCATGATCATGGGTGCTTTGATGCAAGTTGGGAAGGGCGAACTGAGTATTGCGGACATTAGGGAATCCCTTAAAAAGGAGTATTCAAAAACGCTGACCTACGTTGCACCGGGATCGGGCCTGCATTTAAAAACACTTAAACTATAATATAGCAAAGATCGTAAAGCGAATAGCTATCTTCCGGATAGGGCAATCGGATTTTTCCGGCTCAAAACGAGTTGGCCCCGGTGTTTTAAAAACCGAGAAACCAGGTTAATACGGTTTTTGTATCTTGTAGCAAACAAACGAGAATGCCGTATTGGGTTTCCATGTTACTTTTGGTTCTATCTGGGTACGTTCTCATCAGCGTAGCGCTCTATTTTTTGCAGGATTGGATCATGTTCAAGCCTGAGAAACTTCCCAGTGATTTCCAATTTCATTATGAAAATCAGGAAATTGAGGAATACAACATCGAAACCAGGGACGGGGCCATAATTAACGGGTTGCGCTTTAAGGCCAAAAATCCAAAGGGCGTTGTCTTCTATTTAAAAGGAAATTCAAAAAGCATTAAAGGTTGGGGGAAATTTGCGGTAGATTTTACCCGGCATCGGTACGATGTGATCATGGTAGACTATCGCGGGTTTGGTAAAAGCACGGGTAGGCGCACCCAAAAGGCTATAAAGCGCGACCTGCAGGTGGTGTATAACAAATTAAAGGAGAATGTTAAGGAGTCCTATATCATTTTGTACGGCAGGTCGTTGGGTTCTGGTTTTGCGACTAAATTGGCCTCGATGAACAACCCCAAAATGCTCATTTTGGATGCCCCGTATTACAGTTTGAGCAAGGTTGCCAAAAAATACATTCCCTTTATGCCATTGTCCCTTTTGATAAAATTTCCGATGCCGACCTATAAATGGTTGAAATATGTAAATTGCCCCGTACATATCATTCATGGGACCGACGATAAACTTATTCCGTACAAAACAAGCGTAAAACTATCCAAAATCAAACCCAAGCTCACCCGTTTGTATACCGTAATCGGTGGTGGGCATAAGAATTTGAATCAGTTTGAGTCCTATCATAAAATGTTAAATGAAATCATGACATCAAAATCGGAGACGGTCGACTTAAAGGGGTCTAGTCATAAGGTAAACCACTCATCCAAAGTGACGCATGAGAAGGCTTAAAAAAATCGGGATCATTCTGGTCGTACTTTATGGGTTGTTGTTGGCATTGACCTATACTTTTCAGGAAAAATTGATTTTTCTTCCCTCAAAAATGCCAAAGAACCACGTTTACGACTTCTGTCAACCTTTTGAAGAGTTCAATTTGACGGCTGAAGACGGAGCAGTATTGAATGCCGTGCACATTAAAAGGGATAGTTCAAAAGGATTGGTGCTTTATTTCCATGGAAACTCGGGCAACGTTTCGCATCTGATCCATGTGGCCAATTTGATCGATCGCAAGGGATACGATGCCATATTGGTAGACTACCGTACCTATGGAAAAAGTACCGGCACGCTGAGCGAAGCGGCCTTGAAGAAAGACGCCCAACGCTTTTATGATTATGCGCTCGCCCGTTACGAAGAAAAGGTGGTGATCCTCTACGGTCGCTCTTTTGGAACTGGAATCGTTGCCGGACTTGCAGCTGATAACACGCCATGGAAAGTTATTTTGGAATCTCCATATTATAGTGCCGTAGCCTTGGGAAAACATCGGTTTCCTATCTTCCCGATCGATTGGCTGTCGCATTATCGGTTTCCTTCCAACGAATACCTTCAAAAGGTCGATTGCCCGGTGTATGTCTTTCATGGTACGGAAGACAGGGTAATTCCTTTCCAACAGGGGAGGGACCTTTTTGAATCCATTCCCGGAGACAATAAGAAGTTCTATACCGTAAATGGGGCCGGACATAATTATTTACAGGATTTTCAAGAGTTTAAAGAAGGTATTGCCGATGCTTTGGATTAAAATGAAAACTGTAGGGGAAGGTAGCCATATGGCAAAACGATGTAAACCCGTATGGGCATGATGGATATCGATATAAACTGTGACGTGGGCGAGGGCGTGGGCAATGAAGCGGAGCTGTTGCCGTTTATATCGTCTTGCAACATCGCCTGTGGCGGCCATGCGGGAGACGAACGTAGTATGCGGTCCGTTATCCGTTTGGCCAAAAAATATGGCGTGTCCATTGGCGCGCACCCTTCCTATCCCGATAGGGCGAATTTCGGGCGTAAGACCATGGCGTTGTCGCCTGAGGCCCTTGTAGAAACTATCGGCTTTCAAGTGAATGGACTGGTACGGTTGCTAGCGCAAGAAAACGTTCCTCTTTCACATATAAAGCCCCATGGGGCCCTATACAATGATTTGGCCAAGAGTGAGGCATTGAGTGTTGTTTTTTTGAGCGCGATCACTTCGTTCAAAGGCAATTGTAATGTGGTTGTACCCTACGGCTCCATATTCGAGAAAGTGGCCCTTGAACATGGATTTTCTGTCCGCACGGAAGCTTTTGCCGACCGAAACTATAATGACGACCTTAGTTTGGTCTCCAGAGCTATGGAAAGCGCTGTGATTTCGCGACCGGAAGCCGTTTTGGAGCACCTTTTGACAATGGTGAAGAAAAACCAAGTGGTAACCATAGCGGGCTCCCATGTAGCCCTTACCGCTGATACCTACTGTATACATGGCGATACCGAAAACGCATTACAAATAATAACGTATCTTTCGCGACAGTTACCAAAACATGATACTCAAATAAGAAAGTGAACGATTATCCCATACGAATACGGTCTTTTGGAGTGCATGCAATTTTAGTGGAATGGCCCGATCAAGTAGACACGGTCGTCCTAAATGACATTTTACAATATGCGCAATGTTTAAGGGAGCATTTTAAAGCGGAACCGATAGCCTTGGTTACTGCGTATAATTCCCTTACGTTGATTTCCGAAAGGGAACCTCTTGATTTGAAGGAAATGGAAAGTACCCTTTTCGCGCTATACGAAAAGAGGACGGGAACACCTCCGGGGCAAAAGTACCTTTGGAGACTTCCGGTCTGCTACGATGCGGAATTTGGAATAGACCTAGAGGCCGTTTCCGATCGGTTGGGGCTTTCCACCGAAGAACTTATCACCCTACATACCAAAAATAGCTACACGGTATATGGCATCGGATTTTTACCCGGTTTCATGTATTTGGGGGGGCTTACCGCGGCATTGGAAATTCCAAGACGGCCAAAACCCCGGTTGCGGGTCAGGAAAGGAGCTGTCGGGCTGGCAGGAAAACAAACCGGTATATACCCACAGGAATCCCCCGGGGGATGGAATATTATCGGAAACTGTTCGGTACCGATTTTTGATGCCACAAAAGAGACACCCTGTTTGATAAGCGTTGGAGATCAAGTGCAATTTTATGCCATTTCGCGATCGGAGTACGAGCTGCATAAAATAGAGGGAGAAGTAGGAATCTATCAAGTCGAAAAATCGCTACTGAATGGTTAATGTGCTAAAATCCGGATTTTTTACTACGGTACAGGATACTGGAAGGTTCGGTTATCGGGACAAGGGCGTACCGGTTTCCGGCATTATGGACGACCTCACCGTAAACCAGATCAATGGGCTATTGGAGAATGACCCGAAGGCCGCAGTTTTGGAAATTACCATGACGGGGCCTACCCTCCTGTTCGGAGAAGCCACGCATGTGGTATTGGGAGGTGCCCAAATGTCGGCTACCTTGAACAATACCCCGATCGAGAACCATAAAATATACGCCGTTTCCGAGGGAGACATTTTATCCTACGGAAAACTGGAAAAAGGATTTCGGGGGTATTTGGCCATAAAAGATGGGTTCAAGACCGATTCCGTTTTGGGAAGTAAGTCCATGTTTTTTCCGGTGACGCCAACAAACCATATTTCCGATGGGGACGTGTTGGCTTTTGATAGGGATATGTCTTTTGAACCAAAAATTACGGCTTTTAAAACGGAAGATTTTTTGGATGAAAACGTCCTTGATGTATTCAAAGGTCCCGAGTACGGTATTTTGGTGGACAAACAATTGGAACGGATTTTTTCCGACGGTTTCTCGGTATCCAAGGAGAACAACCGAATGGCGTATCAATTACAGGAAACCGTTTTGGGGCACGGGCATACGATGCTTACTTCGGCAACGCTTCCCGGTACCGTTCAACTTACCCCTGAAGGCAGGCTTATTATATTGATGAAGGACGGGCAGACCACGGGAGGCTACCCCAGAATACTGCAATTGTCAAAAAAAGCGATTGCGATTTTGGCGCAAAAGAAATTCGCCGATACCATTTCCTTCAAACTGGTTTAGACCACCCTTATCATTGAAGTGGTTTAAACTTCACCGTGGCTAATGGAGGACCGTTTTGAAATCGTCATTGCCACTTCCTGATCCAAGTGATTGTCCCGCTAGGATCGTATGAAATCTATCCCATAGTAACCATTACTTTGGAAAACCATTGAATATGATAATAAATTCAACTTAAGTAATTGATTAATAGGTTTTTATGTTGATATAAATACAATTGGATTTAGATTGTTTTTTTGAAAAGTGACCACAAACTTTTTAAAACCGGATATATTTGATTAACTAAAACAAGTGCCTTTAATGGAATTGAATAAATACAGCAAGAACGTTACCCAGGATCCCACGCAGCCCGCCGCGCAAGCCATGCTTTATGCCATTGGACTGACCGAGGACGATATGAAAAAACCGTTGATCGGTATCGGTAGCACGGGATACGAGGGAAACCCCTGCAACATGCACTTGAACGACTTGGCCAAAGAGGTAAAACAAGGCGTAAACGAAGGAGGTGCAGTAGGTTTGATCTTTAATACCATAGGGGTGAGCGATGGAATTTCAATGGGGACCTATGGGATGCGCTATTCCCTGCCATCACGTGACATCATCGCCGATTCTATGGAGACCGTGGTGCAGGCAATGAACTACGATGGTTTGGTTACCGTTGTTGGTTGCGATAAAAATATGCCGGGTGCGCTGATGGCGATGATCCGATTGGACCGACCATCGGTACTGGTGTATGGCGGAACGATTGCTTCCGGTTGTTTTGAAGATAAAAAATTGGATGTGGTTTCGGCCTTTGAGGCATGGGGCGAGAAAGTGGCCGGTACCATGAGCGAAGCCGATTATAAAAGTGTCATACAAAACGCATGCCCGGGAGCAGGTGCCTGTGGTGGTATGTATACCGCCAACACCATGGCTTCGGCCATAGAGGCGCTGGGAATGGCATTGCCCTACAATTCTTCCAACCCCGCTTTGGGTCCCGAAAAAAAAGAAGGTTGTTTGCGTTCCGGAAAGGCGTTGGAAACGCTATTGAAAAGAGACATCAAACCCAGTGATATTATTACCCGAAAATCTTTTGAAAATGCGGTACGCCTTTTAACGCTGTTGGGAGGTTCCACCAATGCGGTCCTGCATTTTTTGGCGATAGCCAAGGCGGCCGATGTATCGTTTACCCTCGACGATTTTCAAAAGATTAGCGATACCACGCCCTTTTTGGCGGACTTGAAACCGAGCGGGAAGTATCTGATGGAAGATTTGCACCGGGTAGGCGGTACTCCGGCAGTAATGAAGTTTATGCTGGACAATGGAATGCTCCATGGCGATTGCTTGACCGTGACCGGAAAAACGGTCGCGGAAAACTTAGCGGAACTACCTGGCCTTGCAGAAGGACAAAAGGTGGTTATGGGTATGGATGCCCCTATTAAGGAAACAGGACATTTGCGCATTCTTTATGGCAATTTGGCCGAGGAGGGCGCTGTGGCCAAGATCACCGGAAAAGAAGGCCTTCATTTTACCGGGGCCGCCAAAGTATATGACGATGAGTTTAAGGCCAATGCCGGTATAGGTAGAGGCGAAGTGCAGAAAGGCGATGTTGTGGTCATCCGATACGAAGGGCCAAAGGGAGGTCCGGGAATGCCAGAAATGTTGAAGCCAACGGCGGCGATTATGGGGGCGGGACTCGGAAAGGATGTTGCCCTCATTACCGATGGTCGTTTTTCGGGAGGTACACATGGTTTTGTGGTCGGTCACGTATGTCCGGAAGCCCAAGAAGGAGGGACCATAGCCCTTTTGGAAGATGGGGATATCATCACCATAGATGCTGAAAAAAATACCATTTCCGTAGCGCTGAGCGATGCCGTTTTGGCCAAGCGACGGGAAAAGTGGGTATGTCCGCCCTTGAAGGTAAAAAGGGGCAGCCTGTACAAATATGCTAAAACCGTAGCATCGGCCTCAAAAGGTTGTGTTACCGATGAAATATAAAACGTAAACGGAAGGTTCCCTAAAAAGGACCTTCAAAGGTATTGTTGCCGATACCTTCCATACCAACACGCTTATGGAATTTTTAAAGAAAGAAACGAAAGACCAAAAGACACCGAGCACCATTCGAATTACCGGGGCCGAAGCTATCATACATTGCCTTTTGGCCGAAGGTGTCGATTTGTTGTACGGATATCCCGGAGGGGCCATTATGCCCGTATATGACGAGCTTTACAAATTTCAGGACCGTTTGACCCATGTATTGACCCGACACGAACAAGGTGCCACCCATGCCGCCCAAGGGTATGCAAGGGTCAGTGGTAAAGTCGGGGTAGCAATGGCTACTTCAGGTCCGGGAGCCACCAATTTGGTGACCGGCCTGGCGGACGCACAAATCGATTCTACGCCGATGGTCTGTATTACGGGCCAGGTATCACGACACTTATTGGGGTCCGATGCCTTTCAAGAAACTGATATTATCGGAATATCGACCCCGGTTACCAAATGGAACCATCAGATAACCAAGGCTTCCGAAATTCCGGAAATTATGGCAAGGGCCTTTTATATTGCAAAGTCCGGTCGTCCGGGACCCGTACTTGTCGATATTACGAAAAATGCACAATTCGAGGAATTCGATTTTTCCTACGAGCCCTGCAAAAGGGTCCGCAGTTACAAACCGACCCCAACTCCGGATAAGCAGGCCATAACAGATGCGGCGGAGTTGATCAATAACGCCAAAAAGCCGTTTATTGTTTGGGGCCAGGGCATTATTTTAGGAAAAGCGGAAGAACAATTAAAATCCTTTGTTGAAAAAACGGGGATTCCTGCCGCATGGACTATTTTGGGAGCTTCGGCACTTGCAACCGACCATCCCCTAAACGTAGGAATGGTGGGCATGCACGGAAATTATGGTCCGAACCTGTTGACGAACGAATGTGATGTGCTGATTGCCATTGGCATGCGGTTCGATGATCGCGTTACGGGCAGTTTGGATACCTATGCCAAGCAGGCCAAAGTAATCCATCTTGAGATCGATCCCGCCGAAGTCAATAAAAATGTAAAGGCAGATGTTGCGGTATTGGGCGATGCCAAGGAAACCTTGGAACTGTTATTGCCGCTTGTGGCCAAAAACACCCATGAGGCTTGGCACAACGTCTTTAAAGAAAAATATGAAATAGAATTCAAGGAGGTAATCAAAAACGATATCGAACCCGTAAAAGAAGGGTTGACCATGGGCGAGGTGATCGAAGAGATCAATAAGGCCTCCAAGAACAACGCGGTCATCGTAACCGATGTAGGGCAGCATCAAATGATCGCTTGCCGCTATGCAAAGTTCAGTGAATCGAAAAGTAACATTACCTCAGGGGGCTTGGGCACCATGGGTTTTGCGCTACCAGCGGCCATAGGTGCCAAAATGGGGGCCATGGATAGAGAGGTCGTGGCCGTTATCGGTGATGGCGGGTACCAAATGACGATTCAGGAGCTCGGTGTTATCTTTCAACACCAGGTTCCGGTAAAAATAGTGGTATTGAACAATGATCATTTGGGAATGGTGCGCCAGTGGCAGGAGCTGTTTTTTGAGCGGCGTTATGCTTCCACCGTTATGGTAAACCCCGATTTTGTAAAAATAGCGGAAGGCTACCATATCGAAGCGAAAAGGGTATCGGAGCGTAAGGACCTTAAGAACGCCGTGGCGACCATGATCGCCTCGGACAAACCCTATTTTTTAGAAGTAAAGGTAGAAAAGGAGGATAACGTATTTCCAATGATCCCATCGGGAGCATCCGTTTCGGAAATTCGACTAAAATAATACGATTTACACTAGCGTACCAAAGCAAATGGACGATACACAAGTACATAAGGTGCCGAAGCTATATTCGGAAATTTCTAGGAAATCCGAAGAAATCGGTTTTACGATGCCATCCGATATCCATATCGGTACGTTGTTAAAAACCTTGATCGCTTCAAAACCAGGGGCAAGGGTATTGGAATTGGGCTCGGGAATCGGATTGAGTCTCTCTTGGATGATCGAGGGTCTCGACCGGGATGCTACCTTGATCAGTGTCGATAACGACACTGACCTGATCGATATCGTTTCCGGGTATTTTGGAAATGATGAACGGGTATCCCTTGTTTGTGAAGATGGGACCACTTGGATCAAATCCTATGAAGGAGCGGCATTTGACCTCATTTTTGCGGATGCATGGCCCGGAAAATACAGTGAGATCGAAGAAACGTTGCGTTTGGTAAAAGTAGGGGGGTATTATGTCATTGATGACATGACCGCACAACCGAACTGGCCAGAAGGACACGAGTTGCATGTTGCGCGACTGATCGATTATTTGCAGGGACGTGAGGATTTTACATTGACAAAACTCAATTGGTCCACAGGGGTACTATTGGCGGTAAGAACTGCACCAGAATAAAACGACAAAAAAGATAGCCAACGTAGCAATGCAGCAAGAAGCATACAAATGGGATAGTACCTTATATGACGATAAACATTCGTTCGTATATCGATACGGTGCAGATTTGGTCGATATGCTCGGACCCAAAAAAGGGGAAAAGGTACTTGATCTGGGATGTGGGTCGGGAGCGTTAACGGAAGCGTTACGTACACGCTCTGGAAGTGTAGTTGGCGTGGATTCCTCATCGGAAATGATAAAAAAAGCCAGAAATACCTACCCGTTGTGTACTTTTCTAAAAGGGGATGCCCGTAATTTTAGCGGTTCGCACCCTTTTGACTGTATTTTTTCGAACGCTACCCTTCATTGGGTAATCGAGCCGGAAAAAGCGGTAAAGTGCATGTTTGAAAATCTTCGGTATGGCGGCAGAGTAGCACTGGAGTTTGGAGGTAAAAACAATGTAGATACCGTAATCCAAGCGCTACGTCGCATTCTTTTCAGTAAAGGGTATAAGGAACAATCGGCCTTACAACTTTGGTATTTCCCGTCCATAAGTACCTATACCTCACTGTTGGAACGCAACGGCTTTGAGGTCACATTGGCCGAATGGTACGACCGCCCTACGGAATTAGCCGATGGGGAAACGGGAATTTTGGATTGGTTGAGCATGTTCGCCAAACCATTTTTTAAGGGAATAGCAGCAGAGGAGGCGTCCGTGATTAAAAAAGAGGTACAAGGTTCCGTTTCGGGAGCGCTGTTCAAAAATAGTAAATGGTATGCCGATTACAAACGCATTCGCGTATTGGCACGAAAAATTGAAAATAACAACTTAAAATAAAACCCGTCGATTGCGAACGGGAACATAAAAGAAGTATGGAAAAGCAATGGTTCACCATATCGGTCTATTCAGAGAACAATGTTGGATTGCTCAATAGGATCTCTGGTATTTTTTTAAAGCGTCACATTAATATTGAAAGCCTTAATGTTTCCAAATCGGAAATCGATGGTGTTTCAAAGTTTACTATCGTGGTGCATACCACTGAAAAATGGGTACACAATATTGTAGGCCAGATCGAAAAACAGATTGAGGTAATCAAGGCCTTTTACCATACCGATGACGAAACCATTTATCAGGAATCGGCCTTATTTAAAATTGAGTCCGCCCTGTTGTTCGATGAAAGACAGATACAGAACATTATTAAAGAGAACAACTCCCAGATCGTTACCGTGGCGAGTGACTTTTTTGTAATTGCGAAAAGTGGTCGTAGAAACGAGATCAACGAAATGTATGAGGCGTTAAAGCCCTTTGGTATTATGCAATTTGTGCGATCGGGACGTATTTCGGTGACCAAGGACGTAATGCAGATTACGGCACTCTTGAACGAGTTTACGGAGCAGGAATAACGACTAAAACATTTAAAGCATTCATTAACCCTAATATATCCACGCGAAAAGCGATGGAGACAAAATTCAAATTATTCATGGCAAATTATTTTAATACACTGTCCTTACGAGATCAATTGACCCAATTGGGTAAATGCCGATTCATGGAATCGAGCGAATTCTCCGATGGTGTATCGGCGTTAAAGGGAAAAAAGATCGTTATTGTCGGTTGCGGTGCACAAGGGCTCAACCAAGGATTGAACATGCGCGATTCCGGACTGGATATTTCCTATACCTTAAGAGCTGCGGCGATCCAAGAAAAACGACAGTCCTATTTGAACGCTACCGAAAACGGTTTTACCGTTGGAACCTATGAAGAATTGGTGCCGAATGCCGATGTGGTCATCAACCTCACTCCGGACAAGCAGCATACCAATGTGGTCAATGCCATTATGCCCTTAATGAAAGAGGGTGCAACCTTGTCCTACTCCCATGGGTTCAATATTGTAGAGGAGGGAATGCAGGTACGTGAGGATCTGACGGTCATCATGTGTGCTCCCAAGTGCCCAGGTTCCGAGGTTAGGGAAGAATATAAAAGAGGATTTGGCGTACCTACACTAATTGCCGTACACCCTGCAAACGACCCTCAAGGGAAAGGTTTGGAACAGGCCAAGGCATATGCGGTAGCAACGGGCGGACATCGGGCCGGTGTGTTGGAATCGTCTTTTGTAGCCGAAGTAAAGTCCGACCTTATGGGAGAACAGACCATTTTGTGCGGATTGCTACAAACGGGATCCATACTGTGTTTTGATAAGATGTTGGAAAAAGGTATCGATGCCGGATATGCCTCCAAGTTGATCCAATACGGTTGGGAGACCATTACCGAAGGAATGAAATACGGTGGTATCACCAATATGATGGACCGTTTATCCAACCCGGCCAAGATAAAGGCTTTCGAACTGTCCGAAGCATTGAAGGATATTATGCGTCCGTTGTTCCAAAAACATATGGACGACATCATGACCGGACATTTTTCCAAAACAATGATGGAAGATTGGGCGAACGACGATAAAAATCTACTGACATGGCGTGCGGCTACCGGCGAAACCGCTTTTGAAAAAACACCGGCGGGCAGCGCATCCATTTCAGAACAGGAATTTTATGACCACGGCGTACTGATGGTGGCCATGGTACGGGCAGGAGTAGAGTTGGCTTTCGAGTCGATGACCGAATCGGGCATTATTGCGGAATCGGCCTATTATGAATCATTGCACGAAACACCGCTTATTGCCAACACCATCGCCAGAAAAAAACTCTTTGAAATGAACCGTGTCATTTCGGATACGGCAGAGTATGGATGCTATTTGTTCGACCATGCATGCAAACCTTTACTGGCCGATTTCATGAAAAAAATCGATACCGACGTTATTGGCACCCATTACGCGGAAAATGCGGGAGGGCAGGTTGATAATGCGAAGTTGATTACAGTGAATAAAATTTTAAGGGAACACCCGGTAGAAATTGTCGGTGCGCGACTTCGGGCATCCATGACTGCAATGAAACCGATAGTTTAACGACCAAATCCTTGAGAAATCAGGGATTTTTTTAGTTTAGTTTTTTCCGAACAGTGAAGTGATTTAAACTTTTTGTTTGGAACCGAAAATGAAGGCTTTTGGGACCTGACGAAGTCATTTTTTTATAGCATAGCCGCGGTTATGGTATAAAAAAATGGCAAAGTCAGGGTGCAAAATGCGAAATTTGAAGGTAAAAGAAAAAGTTTAAATTACTTCAGCATTAATACGAGACCTATGAACAAAACGAATGTTAGCATACCGAACGATTTTGAAATAGTAAATACCATTGAACACGATACGTATTTGGCCAATGGGGAACTTAAAAAATGGAACGGGGCTACCGCATCGGTCTATTCTACGATATCCGCTACTGCGGAGTACCGGCCTACCTTGCTGGGAAGTGTACCCGATATGGGGGAAAAGGAGGCGTTAGAAGCCTTGGATGCCGCATTGGAAGCCTATGATAAAGGAAAGGGCATATGGCCCACCATGCATGTGAAAGACCGTATCGAATGTATGGAGAAGTTTGTGGAACAAATGAAAACCAAACGTTCCGAAATTGTGAAGTTGCTCATGTGGGAAATAGGGAAGTCCTTGCCCGATTCCCAAAAAGAATTTGATCGAACGGTACTGTATATCAATGATACCATTGAAGAGTACAAACAATTGGACCGCAATTCGGCTAAATTTCAAAAACATGACGGGGTGTATGCCCATGTGAAAAGGGGTCCTTTGGGAACAGTACTCTGTTTGGGACCGTACAACTATCCCTTGAACGAAACTTTTGCGTTGCTCATTCCAGCGATCATCATGGGGAATACGGCGATTTTCAAACCGGCAAAACATGGAGTTTTATTGATTACCCCATTATTGGAAGCCTTTCAAAATAGTTTCCCAAAAGGGGTCATCAATGTACTTTTCGGTAGAGGCAGGGCCGTAGCGGCTCCCATCATGAAAACCGGCAAGGTCGATGTTTTGGCCTTGATCGGAAACAGCAAATCGGCAAATGCCCTACAGAACCAACACCCCAAAAGCAATCGATTGCGGTTGGTACTTGGTTTGGAAGCTAAAAACCCGGCCATCGTATTGCCCGATGCCGATATGAAACTCACGGTCGATGAGGTTGTTGCGGGAACAACTTCTTTTAACGGTCAGCGGTGTACCGCACTTAAAGTGGTATACGTGCAACAGTCGGTCACCGAAACCTTTTTACAGGATTTTAGTAAGGCGATAGATGCGCTGAAGTTCGGAAACCCATGGGAAGAAGGCGTAAAACTGACCCCTTTGCCAGAGCCCGGAAAACCGGATTACATTCAAGAATTGATTGATGACGCCTTAGAAAAAGGTGCCAAAATCATGAACAAAAAGGGAGGGCAACGTTTCGACAATTACATTTGGCCGGCGGTATTGTATCCGGTAACCAAGGATATGCGGGTGTATCAAGAGGAACAGTTCGGACCGGTGATTCCGGTGGTACCTTTTAAAGAAATCGACGAGCCTTTGGACGACATGGCCGAAAGTAATTATGGGCAGCAGGTGAGCCTTTTTGGAAAAGATGTGTATACGCTTAGCCCATTGATCGATACCCTGGTGAATTTGGTATGTCGGGTTAACCTGAATAGTTCTTGTCAACGTGGACCGGACGTGTATCCCTTTACGGGAAGGAAGGATTCGGCCCAAGCCACCCTCAGCGTGCACGATGCCTTACGCTCTTTCTCCATAAGAACATTTGTAGCGTTCAAGGACAACGATCTGAATAACGAAACCATACAGCAGTTGCTCGAGGCCAAGCTTTCGAACTTTGTTAGCACGGACTATATTTTATAGTACGAATACCATATTAAAGGTAAAGTAGTATAATACCATAACATATTCGTATATGTTTTGGTGTAACATTTTATCTATTCGAACGTTGTACTGGTATAACGCAAAGTCAACTGCCCAAATCAACCTACAACGGAACTATTGTGCGACGTTTAAAAATCTTAGGAAGTCTTTTATTGGTCATTTGTTCCTGTTTGGCGATTACGGCCTATCAGGTCATACGCACGGAGCAGGCCGTTGATAGGCCGGAGCTGACCGAAGCCCAGGTTTTAAAGGAACGCGAAACGAGCCGGAAATTTCAAAAACGCCAAAAGCAATTACACAATGCAATAGCCGATTATTTTGAGCGAGCCATTGCCTCGGGCGATATTGTGGGTGCCGGGGTAAGTATCGTAAAAGGGGATTCCATAATTGTGGCAACGGGTTTTGGAAAGCGTTCGGTCGGTAGAAGCCAAAAAGTAGACGGAGAGACCCTATTTCGTCTTGGTTCCCTATCAAAAGGATTCGCCGGGGTGCTGGCGGCACAACTGCAGGCCAAGGGCAATTTGGATTGGAAGGATAAAGTAACGGATTACCTTCCCCAATTTCAACTCGGAAATCCCACAAATACCTCAAAAATAACGGTTGGGCATATTTTATCGCATACCGCGGGTACGCCCTATCATAGCTTTACCAATTTGGTAGAGGCCGGTTTGCCGATCGAAAGCATAGCGGCCCGCTTTTCCGAAGTTCGACCGATCAGCGAACCCGGTGAACTATACAGTTACCAGAATGCGATGTTCGCATTAAGTCAAGAAATCATGCATAAGGCTACCGGAAAGGAAGTTCGGGAGCTTTTGAACAATCGGTTTTTCGGACCTTTGGATATGAAAACGGTATCAATGGACCATAACGTTCTGATGAAGTCCACTAATGTGGCCCTTCCGCACACAAAATCCCAAAAGGGATGGAAGAGCCGACCGTTGAAAGACCGTTACTACAATGCCGTAGTCGCCGGTGGAATCGATGCCAGTGCCCTAGATATGGCAAAGTGGATGCGTTTTTTGCTGGGCCACCACCCCGAGGTGATGCCAAAGGAGGATATTGCGAAAGCGTTTCAGCCCGTAATCGCACTGAACGACAACAATAAATATTACCAACGTTGGGAAGGCCACCAACAATCGTATTACGGTTTTGGATGGCGTATTCACCAATTTCAGGACACCGATACCAAAATAAAAACGACGATGTGGCATCATGGCGGTAGTGTAAACAACTACCGAAACGAAATTGCCCTCTATCCAGATGGAGATTTTGGTATTTGCGTGCTTTTAAACGGAAATTCCAAATTGGCACGTACCGTCGTTCCCGATATGCAACGCCTTATCCAAAAACACTTTGAAATTTTGGAGTAATATGGGTTTTTGTTACCACAGTTTCTTTGCGTATTTTTTTAAAATAAAGTCATAAAACGCATTTACCTATGGGTAGGGTTGTTCACACTACCCCTAACGCAACTTTAAGACCAACATCAATACTAGCCCAGGCGTGCCACCCCTTCTATTTCGATCAAAGTATCGGGAGAGGCAAGGGAAGCAACACCGATACCGGTAAGCGCCGGTTTTGAAGACCCCAGGTATTCCATTAGGATGGGGGACAGCACATTTAAATACGCTCCAAATTCCCCCCTTACATAAACCCTTACCCGCAAGAGGTCGGCAATGCTTGCATCCGATGCCTTCAAAACGGCACTTAAATTTTCAAGTGCTTTTTTACATTGGCCCTCTATGGTAGGGGAGGTTACTTCAAAGCTATGGTTCCAGGCTACTTGTCCGGAAATGAACAAAAGTTTTGCATTCGTATCGATGACCGCCTGCGACATTCCAAATACGGACCCGTCGAACAATTCTTCGGGATTCACTAATTTTTTAGACATGATATTATTTTAAATAGTACCATGTAAAGGTGCAAAACTAGAAGTCCGTTTCTTTTTACATTTGTTAAAAAGCGGCAATTTTAGATCGTATCCTACTCAGTTGTACTTGTGTAACCCCAATATATGACGATATATGGCCTAGATTGACTCTGTTCAATATGTCGGGGTAGGTTTTAAGCAAATCGAAATACCTACCTTTTGCAGTGTTTTTTTGATACGATCTGTTGCGTTGATTTTCTTCAAGATAGCAGGCAATGGCCAATTTTCTGCCGATCGCTTCCAGATCGTGAAACTGTTGAAACAATTTCTCCAAATCTGAATACCGCATTTCGATAAGGCTGCAGTCTTCTAGAAGTTGAATCGTATAGTTGCTTCTTTTTCCGGAATAAATGCTCTCCATATCGGCGATTACCTCCCCTTCAAAAAAGAATTGGTTCGTAATCTCCCTTCCGTCATGGTAGTAATACATTCTGGCCGACCCGCTCAATATCAGGTAAATACTTTTTAACGTATTGCCCTGTTTCAATATTTCATGGTTACCGGGCAAATGAGTGGGATGCGAAATACGCGCAACGGACAGCTGGGCCTCTTCCGAAAGGGATCCATACTGATCAAGATATGTTGAAAAGGAGTTTATCATGGGGCCAAGTTCTGAAGGTTTTGTATCGTTTTTAAGCTATGGTAAGATACTCCTTTTAAGCCGTTTTAGAGCGTCCTTTCATTGGTCGATTACTATGCGCTACCTCGGTCGGACGCAATACCAGGTCCCTTCCTTGAGCCCGATCAATGCGAAATCCAATTTCGGGTGTTGAAAGAGTGTTAAATACCCTCGGTTGGCAAGCAGAAGTCGTTTTGGGGCATTTTCTTCCTGCCGTATTTGTAACGAAAATGGGATGGTATCTTGGCCAATGGTAAGGTTGAAGAAGGTTTCCCCGGTCCAATGTGCGGAAATTGTTGCATTGTTTGGGTTGAAAACACCGTTCGAACGTTCTTTATGATGTCGTTGTTTTTGAAAGTGCATCAGTTTTAGGGTCTCGGTATTTTCCGACCAGCGAACGGTCTTGGCACCCAGTTGCAAAAGTTCCGTTTTTTCATGGGACGGTTTTGGCGGAAACTGTTGGAACAGCTTTTCAAAGTCGAGACGGTCGCCTTGGGAAATTAACGACCACTCACCATCCTTGAACAAAAATGCCCGATGGATCCATGTTTTGGAATCCCTATCAAAATCCTTTCGATAGGTTACAATTTCGGCTTTCACATAATGGTCCGTAAAATTGCCCAGCATTTCGCGATCGGTTTTCGCAGCATCCAGGGAAAGATCGTTATAAGGCTTTTCCGAAACATCCCCATCCATGCACCAACTGCTGTAATGTTCGGGTGCGAGTAGGTGACCAAAACGTTCGCGATACTCGGTATAGGGTCTTGATAAGGAATCGATAACGTTTCCTTTGTGATCTATTTTAACATACGTGTCCATCCAAGGTTTCCCATTCTTATGGATTCCGGAATAGTTATTGGACATCATGATCAAAGAGGAATCTGCCGGGTGGTAGTACTTGGGTGTGATATAGTCTGAATTTTCAGGACCGATGATCTGATAAAATCGGTCACCTTCGTCAGCTTGCCCGTTTTGTAAATTTTTATAGGCACGAAAGGGTTCGGGTACTTCGGGGAGGGAAGGTTGCGCGGCAGTTTTGTTTTGTGCCAATGCGAACAACAGTACACCTCCGACCACTATCAAACCCAAAATCCAATAAAGCATAGTCTTACGCATTTTAGTGTACTTGGACTATTATAACAGTAAAATCGTAAAAATCGTATCGTTTTATGGGAAACGGACCTATTGTATAATAAACTCATTTAGACTTTTTTAATTGGCTGAAAAATTGCCCTTTACAGCCCTGTTTTTGTCTTTTTTTCCTCCCGTAGCCCTGCTATGAAACTCAAAAAAGTCTTCAACAGGCCTTAAAATGGATAATTTTCGCTTCAATCCAAAAAGTCTAAATGAGTTCGATAAAAAACCTGATAGGATGGTGCCTACCAGGTTTTTGTCTTGTCATCGTAATTATATGTTTTTGGCGAGCCAGTCGCCAACTTCACTGGTTTTATACGCCTTTCCGCCTTCTGCTAGATCTTCGGTTACGATGCCTTCCGCTAGGGCCTTATTTACAACGCTTCTGATATTTTCCGCTTCTTGGGTAAGGTTCATGTCCTCGAACATCATTGCCGCCGATAAAATGGTAGCCAAGGGATTTGCAATGTCCTTGCCGGTGGCCTGCGGATAGGAACCATGTATGGGTTCGTACAAGGAAACGGTACTTCCCACGGAGGAAGAGGGCATTAGGCCCATGGATCCGGAAATTACGGAAGCCTCGTCCGTAAGAATGTCCCCGAACAGGTTGGCGGTGATGATAACATCATACCCTTTCGGCCATTGGATCAAACGCATGGCAACGGCATCTACGAACTCATAGGTGACCGTTACTTCCGGATAGTCCTTCTCCATGGCCTGAACGGTTTCCCGCCAGAGCCGCGAAGCTTCCAGAACATTGGCCTTGTCCACACAGCATAACTTTTTAGATCGTTTCATGGCCATCTCAAAACCCTTTTTTGCCAAGCGTTGTATTTCAAAACGCTGATAGGTCATCGTATCGAAAGCGGTATTGCCATCATCTTTTCGGCCTCTTTCCCCAAAATATACCCCTCCCGTAAGTTCCCGAAGTATAATCAGGTCTGTCCCTTCGATGCGGTCCCTTTTAAGCGGGGATTTATCCACCAAAGAAGGAAAGGTAAAGGTAGGGCGTACATTGGCGAACAGGCCAAGTTTTTGACGCATTTTAAGCAAACCTTGTTCGGGACGTACCTTTGCAGAAGGGTCATTATCGAAACGGGGGTGTCCGATCGCTCCAAAAAGTACGGCATCCGCATTCGCACAGACTTCGTGCGTTTCGTCCGGGTAGGGCTCGCCTACGGCTTCAATAGCTGCGGCACCTGTAAGGGCGGGGGTCCATTTAATGTTATGGTCATATTTTTTGGCTACGGCGTCGCAAACTTTTACCGCTTGGTCAATAACTTCAGGTCCGATGCCGTCTCCGGCCAACAGGGCAATATTCAAATCCATAGGTTGGTTTATTCTTTAGTATGAGTTGTTTTTTTGTTCTTTAAATAATTAGTGCCTAATTTTTTAATGGTGTTTTAGTGCCGATGCCCAATGGCGATGCCAGCATAGGTGGTTGTATTTGCCTAAATGATATTCAGCATTTTTTCCGTTGCTTTGATCGCTGATACCGTTTGGTCGGAGTCGAGTCCGCGAGAGGTAAACTCCTTTCCTTCCTTTTCCCAGGTAATGATGGTTTCGCATAAGGCGTCGGAGTGACTCCCGGGTGGTATGCGCACGGCGTAGTCGATCAACTTGGGCAATACCAGTTTTTTTGTCGAATAGATTTTACGTAAGGCCTGCATAAAGGCATCGTACTGACCATCTCCGGAAGCATTTTCCTCATATACGGTTCCGTCGATCTCTACCGAAAGGGTAGTGGAGGGGCGCAAGCCTTTGGAATGGGTCAATACATACGACTTGATGAATACCCGTTGTTGAAAATCGGTATCCAATACATCCGATATGATGTAGGGAAGGTCGTCCTTGGTAACCCGTTCTTTTTTATCGCCCAATTCGATGATGCGTTGGGTCACCTTTTTTAATTCATCGTCATTTAGGGTCAGCCCGAGCTCTTGTAAATTCTTCTGAATATTGGCCTTTCCGGACATTTTCCCTAGGGCATATTTTCGTTTTCTGCCAAAACGCTCCGGCATTAAATCGCTAAAGTAAAGGTTATTTTTGTTGTCTCCATCGGCATGAATGCCAGCGGTTTGGGTAAAAACGTTTTCCCCAACGATGGGTTTGTTCGCAGGAATGCCCACACCGGTGAAGGCCGATACCAGTTTACTGACTTTGTACAATGCCTTTTCGTTGACGCCTAGGTTTATCTGCGGTAAAAAATCTTTTATGGCCGCAATGGCACTGGCCATTGGTGCATTACCGGCGCGTTCTCCCATACCGTTCACGGTCAAGTGTAATCCATGGCATCCGGCCTTGATCGCCTCCATAATATTGGCCACGCCAAGATCGTAATCGTTGTGTCCATGAAAGTCGATATGCAATTTGGGATAGCGCTGTAAAATTTCTTCTAGAAATGAATAGGTTTCCCAATGGGTAAGAATTCCTAAAGTATCGGGAAGCAGCACCCGTTTTACGGGCTGCGAACTAAGAAAATCAAGAAACTCGAACACATAGTTTTTTGAATTCCGCATGCCATTGCTCCAATCTTCCAAATAAATATTGTTGATGATGCCCTTGCTCTCGGCAGTTTCGAAAACCTCCGCGATATCGGAAAAGTGCTCTTTCGCCGTCTTTTTAAGTTGGTGTTTCAAATGGTTCAGGGAGCCTTTGGTAAGCAGGTTCTGTGCTTTGGCCCCTGCTTTTTCCATCCAATCCAATGAAATACCGCCATCGGTAAAGGTCAAAATTTCTACATTGTTCAAGTACCCGTGTTGGGAGGCCCAATCCGTAATCTGCGTAACGGCCTCAAGTTCCCCTTCGGAAACCCTTGCCGAAGCCACTTCGATACGATCTACCTTTAACTCTTCGAGCAATAATTTTGCCAAGGTGAGTTTCTCGGAAACGGAAAAGGATACCCCTGAAGTCTGTTCCCCGTCCCTGAGGGTAGTATCCATTATTTCCAGCTGTCTTTTCATGGGAGTAATGCGTTGTCCTAGAAGGGCGGTAATTGAATTTTAGTATGACCTGGTGTTTGGAACGTTCCAATTACCGTTTGGTCATCGTTTTATGGGTAAAATCGGTTTTTATAAAGGTCTGTTCAAGGCGAACTCACGGATATCCTCCTTAATGTTCAACAAGTAGTCGATATCGTCATAACCATTGGTCATGTTGGCTTTTTTATAGGCGTTGATGTCGAATTTCTCTTGTTTTCCGCTAGGAACTATGGTTATGGTCTGTTGTGGAAGGTCTACCGTTAGCTGGGTATCCGCATTTGCAGCTACAGCTTCAAAAATTTCCTTTAAAAAGGAAGCGCTTACCTGCACGGGCAATACCCCTATGTTTAAACAATTATTACGGAAAATATCAGCGAAAAAACTGGACACCACACACCGAAAACCATAATCGTAAATGGCCCAAGCGGCATGCTCACGGGAAGACCCTGAACCAAAATTTTTACCGCCTACCAAAATTTTACCACTATATTTTTTATCGTTCAACGGAAAATCTTCCTTGATGGTATTATCACTGTTGTACCGCCAATCCCTAAAGAGGTTGTCTCCAAACCCCTTGCGCTCGGTTGCCTTTAAAAATCGGGCCGGAATAATCTGATCCGTATCCACATTCTCTATGGGTAAGGGAACTATGGATGAAGTAAGTGTCGTAAACTTATCGTATGCCATTGTAATGCGTTTTTTAGTCTGTTTATAGTGCTTAGGCAGTTTCCAATTCCATTAAAGTCCTTGGGTCGGTCACCTGACCGGTCACTGCCGCGGCGGCCGCGACCAGTGGGCTGGCCAGCAGGGTGCGCGCACCCGGACCTTGTCTTCCCTCAAAATTTCTATTGGAGGTACTCACCGCATACTTGCCAGCGGGAATTTTGTCCTCGTTCATTGCCAGACAGGCCGAACATCCCGGTTCCCTTAGTTCGAACCCGGCTTCCTGTAAAATATCCAAAATGCCTTCTTCCTTTATGGCCGCTTCCACTTTATGCGATCCTGGCACCAACCAGGCCGTTACGTTAGGTGCTTTTTTACGGCCCTTGACGATTGCGGCAAAGGCCCTAAAATCTTCGATTCTACCGTTGGTACAGCTCCCCAAGAATACAAAATCGATTTTTTTGCCCATCATGCTGTCCCCTTCTTTAAAGTCCATATATTCTAAGGACTTCTTATAAGTGGCGACACCTCCTTCTACCGTTTCTGCGGTCGGTATACCGTTGGAAATACCGATTCCCATTCCGGGATTGGTCCCATAGGTAATCATCGGTTCGATATCGGCGGCGTTAAAAGTCAACTCTTTATCGAAAACCGCGTCCGCTGCCGTAGGTAAGGTTTTCCAATAGTCCATTGCGGTATCCCACGCGGCCCCTTTTGGTGTAAATTCACGGTCTTTTACATACTCGAATGTTTTTTCGTCCGGGGCGATCATTCCGCCGCGGGCACCCATTTCGATGCTCAGGTTACAAACCGTCATACGGCCTTCCATACTCATTTCACGGAAAACGTTTCCGGCATATTCCACAAAATATCCCGTAGCGCCCGAAGTCGTCAATTTTGAAATGATATAAAGGGCAACATCTTTTGGAGTAACCCCAAAATTCAGGGAACCTTCCACGTTGATGCGCATGCTTTTGGGTTTGGCCTGCATGATACACTGACTGGCCAATACCATCTCCACCTCTGAGGTTCCGATACCAAAGGCTATGGCCCCGAACGCTCCATGGGTGGAGGTATGGGAGTCGCCACATACGATGGTAGCCCCCGGCAAGGTAATTCCATATTCCGGTCCTACCACATGTACAATTCCATTTTTTTCATGTCCCAATCCCCAATAGGAAATCCCGAACTCGGTCGCGTTCTCTTCTAGCATTTTCAACTGGTTCGCCGATAGCGGATCGGCCACGGGCAAATGTTGGTTAATGGTAGGGGTGTTATGGTCGGCCGTAGCAAACGTTTTTTCAGGATACATTACAGGAATACCACGATTTTTAATGCCTAAAAAGGCGACCGGACTGGTTACTTCATGAACCATATGCCTGTCGATAAACAGTACATCCGGACCGTTTTCGATGCTTTTGATGACGTGGGCATCCCATACTTTGTCGAATAATGTCTTCTTTGCGCTCATAACATGGTTATTTCTAAGGCTACAAAACTAAGGAAACTAGTGCTTTTAATAAATTATTGGGTCGTAAAATTACGATGTTCAACATTCAAAGTAATCCTTGGGTTTGAAGGGAAACCGCTATCTTTATTGTTAAAATTGGTATGCTGAATTTTCAAAAATTACTGCTTTTTCTTTTGGTCTGTTCCAGCTGTACTACCGATTTAGCGGAATTGCCGGAAGTAGGGAACGAAATACCCCTGGGGTTGCCGGCGATCGCAGTTTTGGGGGAAACTGAAGGAACGGTATATCAATCCGATGTTTCTGCGACCTTAACGGAAACCGTACTGACCGATCTTACTGCGGAAATCGGTATTATAGGGCCACAATTTGTTGTCTACGGTAGGAACGGATTGGTTACCGGGCTCGTACGTAACGAAGGGCGAACCCAAGTTTGGCAACGAAACGTGGATTCCGGTGAAGTATACACTTTGCAGGATTTTTGTGCGGAACAAAGTGCTATTGCGATTTTTACCGCTTCGGGCTCGGAAAATTACCTTGGTCTTTTGTTCGACGCATTGGACGACGATGAAGAACGGTTTTTTTTAAATGTTTTTGAAAAA
Organism: Maribacter sp. 2-571; assembly: GCF_050589625.1. Lineage (NCBI taxonomy): Bacteria > Pseudomonadati > Bacteroidota > Flavobacteriia > Flavobacteriales > Flavobacteriaceae > Maribacter > Maribacter sp. 2-571. The sequence continues at coordinate 34,062 of NZ_JBNGOP010000037.1, forward strand.
ACAACGGAACGATGTATTCAGTTCGATCTAGGGCTTTCAAGTCCGTCGGCCGCCTTTCAATTTGAGTCGATTTATGGGGTGTATCGTATCAATGGGAACGAAAGGACCCTTACGCTGGTCGATATGGAACGAGAAAGAACACCCGGAATATTGTCCTTATCGGAAGATTTTAATTTTGCCACAGTAAACAATAGGTTGCTGTATCTTTTTTACACGGATGGTCGTTATGAAATTTATGATATTGACGGTTATAAACTGCTACAGGAGGGAAAAAATACGGCCCTTATGCATACAACTGCCGTCGGTTTTTTAGCTACTGTTTTTGCCGAGGAGCAAATGCTTTACTATAGTGCTTTCCCGGCGCCAAGTGTAATAGCTGTTGCCCCGGAAATTTACGATTTTGCTACCGACCAGGTAATCAAACCATCGGTAGACCTTTTTCAACTGAAAACGTCTTTGGAAGGTACGCTGGGAAGTACCGTTACCTTCTCCGATATTCAAATCGATTTCAAAAGAAGCTTGGTCCTCGTGGGCTATTCGCTCAGTATTCCCGATATCATTGGGGGAGTGGTCTACCTTACCTTTGATGGTACGGTTTTAAATTCGGTACCATTAAAGCACGATGTACGGTCCATTTTAATAAAGGAATGATACGGGGCTTTCTAAATTCCGGCCTTGAAAAAAGGTGTTCTGTGATTTTGGAGTTTGACCATAGCTTGAAACAGGGCGGAGGTTTTGATAGAATTTCCATACCATGTCCCAAAATTGTGTACCTGTTCAAAAACAGCTAAAAATTACTGGAGACCTTTGCATTTTAGTACGATTTTTTAGCAACACCGGAATAATACCATTTTAACTTTGAAATGGTATAAGAACAATTTTTAAGCGCGCAGACAATGCGGGCATTGTATATTTTACCCCTTATCTTCTTGTAGTTGATGGTTCAGGCGCTGAAAGAACTTATAAATGCGCCTACCGTTGAGAAGAATAAAAAACAGGTTTGATAAAAAAATTATGATCCACACCAGAAAGAGCTTGATTGTCGGTTGGTCCAAGGCGGTCATTATGGCCATCGCTACCGCTCCCATGATCCAAGTGGATAGGATGAAGAGATATGCAAGGTAAGGTGCTTTGCGCTGTGTTGATGTTTTTGCCGAACGACCAAAGGGAATAATCGGGACCATCAGGGCCAAAATTCCAAAATAGGCAATACGTTTTAATATTGGAAGATGCTCCTGCAAGGTTTCAGCAAGGGTCGTATAATCAAAATTCAATTCCATCGTACTGTTTTTCGGCGGCCGAAATTTGAAGCAACGTTTTCTCCCGATAGCCTAACGGCTTGGATAACAATACCGCGGGAAACTCCTTTATACCAATATTATAGTTGGTAATACTTTCGTTAAAAAGTTCCCTTCTATCCGAAATATGGTCTTCTAGTTCGGAAACCCTGGTTCTTAGGGCCATAAAGGAATCGGTCGCCTTTAAATCGGGATAATTTTCGGCCACCGCCATCATTTTGGCCAAACCGGAAGAAAGTGCATTGTAGGTTTTTACTTTGTCTTCCTCTTTTGTGGCATTCAAAAACGCGGTACGTAATTCCACCAATTTGGTCAACAAACCGTCTTCATACTTCATATATCCTTTTACGATTTTCAAAAGCTCCGGTAGTTCGTCTGCCCTTTGTTTTAGAAGTACATCAATATTGGCATAAGCCTTTTCGGTATTGGAATGGAGCATTACCAAGCGGTTGTATATTTTGATGCCCGTGCTGATCAGGAGTATTACGATCAACACCAATACTATAATTGCAACTATATTTTCCATAGATCAGTCATTGGAGAAAAATTGAAAGTTAAGGTTTTTATTTAAGTCCAGCTTTTCTTGAACCGACGCAAAAGTGATGCTGAGCGTTCCATTGTTTTCGGTAAAGTCACACAACAGTACAAGCGAAATCAGCGCTACTAGGATAAGGGCGTATCTTTTAAAAGCCTGTCGCAAAGGTCGATTAGTGTTCCAGTTGGCTACACTGCTCTTTGGTGACAGTGCGAATATATTTTTGTTTTGATCTCTTTGGATTACAACATTCTGCTTTTCGTGCGTCGCTTTTCCGATGAGCATGACCTCCATGTTTTCCAACAACAAAAAAAGGCGATAACGTTTGTTGTTGGAAGCATAGGAATGGGGGGATTCCTTCAGGTTCAAAAGAGACAGCTCGGAGCCTTTTATGGTCACTGTTCCACTACTATCCGTTAGGGTAAAATCGTTACATACCGTTTCGGTAGAAATATTGGAATAGCTTTTTCTACCATTTTTATCTTTCGAAATGGCATCTATTTTATATACGTATCCAATACAGGGTGTTTTTTTGATTTTAGAGGTAACGGGGACCAACATTTTCGTTTTACCGCTGACCTCGACCAATCCCATGGCCATTGACCGTATTTTTGAGGTGGGTAAAATGGTTTGTAACTCGTAGAAGGTACTTTTTTTACTCGGCTTAACAATCAGCATCAGAATGGTATATGCAAATAGCGCGATGATGCTATACGGCATGGTAGCGATGATTCCGATACCTAGTATCAGTATGCCCAAACCTTCCAAGAAAGCGCTAAAAGGCTTTTTTTCGCCCTTTAGCCATTTATAGAGTCCGCCAAAGATCATCAGCAATGCCAATATGGGGAAATGGATCAATCCTGCCAAGGGAACGTAGCCAGCGTCCCATGAGGCTACAATTACCACGATGAGCGGAGGAACAACAAATAATGGCCATATCGGGCTTAATTTTAACTTAAAGAGCGAGGTGAACGCCAGATAGTAGAACAGCCCGAACGCAATGGAGAAAAACGTCAAGAATACCGTAATGGCCGTATCGGTGTTGTTTACGTGGAAGTCCAAGGTGTCGTATTTCCGGTCAAATAATGTGAAACTCTTCTGAGTTTTTTGGAAGATAAAATTCTAAATCGAGCATTAGTTCTTCTTTTGTTTCGATATTTGAGAAGGTTAGTGCAGGTTCACCGTTGAGTTTTTTTAATGCGGCTTTTTTTCCATAGGCAGAATATACTACAGCTGCTTCTTTAGCAACACTAAAGACATTAAAACCGTTTTGAAAGTCTAAAATGAGTCTTTTAATTCTGTTTTCTGATTCTTGAGTAGATAAATACATAGAGGTAGCCATGGTTTTTTCTCTATTCTTTAGCATCTCTTTAAAAGAATCAAATTGTTGATTTTGAATGATATTTCCCAATTCCAAATAGGTTCTGGTCAATTTCTGACGTATTTTTTTAACATCCGTCAAAGTTTCGCCTTCTTTCCATTTTTTATCCAGTATGTAAGGGACGTCCATTGCCAAGGATTCTATCTTTTTTAAAATAGGGATTGGTTTACTTATTTTAATTTCAGGAGATTCATATTGATACAAATTACTATTATATTCCATATTGGCCCAAGCATCAAAACACTCGATGTTAAACGTCAATTTTACATTTTTTTCAATTTCGTTTTTCCCAAATATTGGTAAAATAGTAATGCTGATTTCTTGATTTCCACTTTGTGAAATTGCAAAATTAATGGGAATTCTTGAGCTTAGTTGTCCAGGAATATTCATACATATTACTGGGGTGTCGTTGACCCGTATCTCGAACATGCAAGATGTAACACTAAAATTTATCGTGTAATAAGGCTGTTTAACCATATTTTTTTGAAATTGTTAGGTTGACTTTATTCCCCCTTTTTATCTTGTAAGCTTCTATATTCAATATGAAAACCTGTCTATAAGTCTTTGTAATACAGTTTCGGTTTGACCGTTAGGATAGTTTATTGAAGCATTTCCTACAATGTAAATCAATACAGAATTAACTTTTTGGGATACCCCATTTCCGGTTGACAAAGCACTACCGTCAGAATTTTGAGAAACGATTATAGAGTGATTGGCATTTACATCCTTCCATATATAGTTCTTACTTCCTTTAAAATCGTTTATCGAACCAGCTTGACCAAGCAAATCCGGCTTACCAAATTCTTTTTGAAATAGATTTAAAATATCATCTTCAATGAAATTGTATCGGATATGAACAGCTTTTATTTGATTTATTTCTTTTTTTGAAAAACTAAAAGATATATAGCTGTCATTGGGAATGTCAATTCCATTAACCTTAAAATTTGAATTAAATTGAATAGCTCCCAACTTAAATTTCTCCATGCTAACCGACGAATAGGCTTGCAGATACTCAGAGTATTCACTTTCACCAAGGTTAAAATTTGTTAGCGAAATTACTTTATCCAAATCACTCTCAAAATCAATGCTCAGGATATCTATAACGGAGTCATTTGTGCTCATTTCTTTATCCGCTTTATCTTTTTTATTTTGGCATTTGATGTTTAGGGAGATGAGAGCAATTACAATTAAAAACTTTATTTTTCGCTGCATAATGGATTACTTCTTTATTAGTGGTATTTTGGAGCTAACTCCCGTTAATTCTTCTATACTTTTAATTACATCAAAAGGCGGTATTATTTGTGGAAAATCACCTTCAGCTATCGTAATAGATTTACTTTGATCAACTTCTACATTATCAATCACTCCTTTTTTCAAGGATAAACCAGCGCTCGCAACAACTATATATTCTGCATCTAGGCCATCAAAACCTAATTGGGGTTGATAATATAGACAGTTCTCTTCATAATGAATCCCATGTGCAAATGTAATGGATGCTTTCCCACTAGCATGAGCTTTAAAATAGCCTTTGACCGATACAACAATTAGTGCTATTTCCCCTTTTATCAAGACACCAGCTTTCAATTCAACGCTCAACTTATTTTTAAGCTCAAGCTTAATTTTAGTATTGCTGTCACCCTCAGTATTTAACGAAAAACCAATGTTGGTACTAATTACGCTGGATAGCACCAAATCGACGTAAACATCCATATTGGCTTTTACTCCAAGGTTTTCATCTCCTAAATCAATTCCTTTGTTTATTCGATCCTTTATAGTGTTATAAATTCTCATAGCTCCAGGTGCAGCAGCTCCTCCGCTAATTGCCCCAGCAGCTAACCCAACCGCTGCACCTAATAAATCAACTGTCATTTCAAGCCCGATTAAGGGTTTAGCGGTAAAGTCGATTTCTATTTGTGTACCAATTTTCGAAGTAAGTTTTTTGTTTATAGTTGCCCTCTTTAAGAACCAAACACCATTTAAACTCATATTAGGTGGATTAACCACGAAAGAGACAGGGACGTTCTTAAATCCAATATTTCTTACATTACCTTTGGTTTTTGAGGTAATGGCTTTTGATATATCTCCTAATCCTCCGAAAATATCATAGAGTTTTTTGAATTTACTCTCGTATTTTGCTTCTAATGAAGCTTTATCTTTAAATACTTTTTCCGATAATTTATTCCATTCCGAATCTAAACTAAAACCAAAAGATGCATCTTTTTGTTTCCATCTTTTTTCAGCTCCGATTTTTCCAGCCTCACTCTGCATTTTTTTATGTTCATCTGGAGAAAAATTTTGCCATTTTACACTTAGTTTATTAGAAAGATTAAGAAAAAACTTCAAAGTCCACTTAATGTCCGGATAAACCTCTACTACAACTGTTGGTTTGTTTTCGTCGCTGTAATATCTGCAACTATTAATATAATACAGAAACTTGTTTAAGTCAGCTTTGTGAGGGAAAATAAAATCAAAAGGCGCTAATTCAAACTTGGTGGTTTCAGAAAATATTTTATGATTGACATTGTTCATGGGATAAGAGTAAATCTGACTTTTCCCTTCTTTAGTCAACTCGATTACGTGCACCTCGTTGTCGTGCTTTTGTTTCAACTCCCTTCTTAGACAATCCTTTACTTCATATTCCGATACTTTTAGGAGAAATTCTTTTCGAAGCGTAATATCCGGAGAAATTGCACTAAAAACTATACTTTTTGCATCTCCTCCAAAAACGTTGAACCGGATGGTAACTCTTCTGTTTAACTGATGTTCCGCTTCGGAAAGGTTTTCTCCCTTTACATATGGTCTCCGTTTACCATAACCCTTCGCGGTTATTCTTGTACTTGAAACTCCTTTGGATACCAAGTAATCAACACTTGCCTGAGCCCTTCGGTAAGACAAAGGGTCATTGTATTTATGATCCCCACGGCTATCACAGTGTGCGCCCAAGGTAACCGGAACAAAAGGACTATCTAATAAAAAATTTGCGATACCATCTAAAACTTCTCTTGCCCCAGCTTTAATATTGGATTTATCAAAATCAAAGAATATTTTTTCCGAAACGGCAAACTGCTTTTTTTTGTTCTCGTCAATTTTTAATTTCCCTTCCTCAAAAAGTTCAATTTCCTTTCCTTCGTCGGTAATACTGATTTTTTTAAACCTACAGGGCTCATAGCGTTCCAGATTAATCTCGTTTTGATCTATTTTTACCGGAAGGTCACTAGTAGATTTCTCCGTTGTTCTTTTTGTGATTCCACTGTCGAAAACAACATACTTTGCAATTTCTTTTTTTCCGTTACCGTCATTGATCGCATAGTTTTTACCGACTACTTTAATCTTTACATAAAACTGCTCTCCATTGGTAACCATTAAGCCCGTTTTGGACCTCCATTTATAGGTGTTTTTGATGTTCAAGTTTACTTCTCCCCCATAACATTTGGCGGTATACCCGTCAACAAACCCATCGCTTCCCCATTGATCGTTATAAACGTTAATACGCAAACGTGCACCGTTTAAACCTTCCGTTTTAAGATGTAGCCACACGTCGTCACCAAACTTGTTACGCTTACTACCAATAGATGCACCATCTTTCGATGTGCGCCATTCGGCCAATACTATTTTTTCGGGGGCATACCCCTGAATTAAGATGCGATTGGGATATTTATTGCTAGGTTCGCCGGTATATGCTTCAACATGATAGATTTGTGGGCCACAAAATTTTGCTTCAACTTTCGCACCCATAATGTCCCCGGTATGTGCACTCTGATCTTTGCTGGTAAACGGACCCTTTTCTTGGGGTTTTGCAATCCATTTGGGCCGTCTGTTGCCACCGGTTTTTTCAGATTTAAATGCCTTTAACTCAATTTCTACATCCGCATTGACCTTAATGTAGGAAGGAAATTTTTTCCCCTTGTTATATCGGATGTTCGAATCATTGGGATTTACTACCCCTATTTTTTCAATGGCATTTGACATGTGGTAGGTTTTAGGAGAGTATTATTTCATCGTCCAGCTCCGGAGCCTGCAAATCTTCAAGGTCTACCAGGGGATTGACCTGTTGGGCCACCGCTTCATCCTCTGAGGAACTATTGACCGTTTGTTCGCTGGTTTGACCATGGAACAGAATACTGATGCATGGGCTCCCACCAATTGGACATATGGCTTTGCTGTCTTCTAAGAGTATTTGCCCTCCGTTGGTCAGTTCTACATTTTTATAGAAACCTTCCCATTTTGTTACTACGATTTGGCAGGGCTTAAAACTAGACCCGGTAGGTTGCATTTTGCATTGGCCAAAGGTGTTTTTTTCAAAGGTGGCACCACCGATTTCCATAGTGGTCGCCACTAACTTTTTACTTGCTTTATTGTCATTGGCATATATTTTTTGTTGGGACAATACTTTTAGCTTATCAGGGAAATCCCCAAATTGACATTCGCATAATGCATCTTGAACTACTATGTGTTTACTGCTCATGGTCTTATTCTAAAAGAAACATTTTTACTTTAACTTTTTTTGAAGTACCAAACTTCAAATCAAATACGCCATCTATTCCAGCTATGAACTGTGCAGCGTTGTTGAGATAGTAAGTGATCGTACATGAACCTTTATCTTCTTCGCTTTCGGAGGGGTAATTGGGATAATCCAATTTTTGCTCAAGATCTGCCAGACTGCGTTCGTCGTTTACGGTACCAGAGACATGGATCTTATAGGCGTTTCGTTCAAGTGCCTTCTCGTCAATACGTTGGTTTACGGTGAAATTTACCGGTTTGGCCGAACCTAAAACCGGAAAAGAAAGGTTTGTTTCAAAATTAAAGGATGCCGTGTAGTACAGAAAAATCGGTTTAAAGTACAAAGCCAAAAAATAATCACTTTTCATCTTGGCAAGAAATCGATGTTCATTCTCTAACGTTTTACTGGCCTTGTTGATATAGTTTACAACACTTTCATCCTTATATTGGGCTAAAAGGGAAGCTTTTTTATCGGTCCATCGCTTTTGAATTTCCTTAAAATTCGTAACGGTTCTGAAATCTCCCATACGATTGCACTCGATATCCAAGGGATATAACACGGAACTGACCGCATGGCCCAATTCGTGTAAAAAAACACTTGGCTTTTTATCGTTTATGTAAATATCTTCAAATCGTGTGATCCGGAAATTAAGATTGTCTTTACGGTCTTTTCCGATGCATTCAAATCGTTGTTTGTAACGTACCAAATGGGCCTCGTTATCCGACTGAAATTCAATCATACAGCCATACACCCCATTAAATTTCATGGGGTTTAACCTAAGGTCTACGGCCGACAACAAGTCGGTTTTTAAGGGATTCTTAGTCATGCTTGACTACTGGTGCTTTAAAACAGTTTAACTTTTTCCTTACTTTGTACATCGACTGTTTTACCGGAACTTAAGGTTAAATTTTCCGATTTACTGTCCAGCGTAATATCGTCCGCTATAGTTTCTTGAACCTTGGCGTCAACGGTATAGTTTTCCTCTACAATAACGTTTTTGTTTTTCGTCAGGGTGTTTTGATTTTCAGAAACACTTGTAGTTAAATCTTTTCCAGCGGAAACGGTGATGTTCTCATCGGCGCTGATGCTAACATTTTTTGCGGTAAGCGCCATTGATTCCTTGGCCGTAACGGTAATGTTATTTTCTGCATTAACGTTAATATCGTTATTGGAGAAGATGGTGATGTTATTGCTTTTGGTATCAATGGAAAAAAGGTTGTCATTTTTGTCCTTAATCGTAATCATCTCCCCACCATCGGTATCGTTGAGTTCGATCACATGTCCGCTCCTTGTCTTAATGGCCTTGATGTTGTTGTCGGCATCGGCGAA
>NZ_JBNGOP010000038.1:0-41937 GCF_050589625.1 Maribacter sp. 2-571
TCAAAGAACGGCCGTAACTTGTATATTTTTAAGGTCTTTACAAAGATTACTATTACATTAACCGGACACTATTGACTGATTACTCAATACTAACCACACATTACTCACTACCAATTACCCCCACTCATCGCCCATCTTCCCCCTTCGACTGCACACGAACCGGAACCCAGCACCCGACCCTTTTTAAGATTTTTTTAAGACGACATTGCAAAACTATCACGGAAAATTGAACTCTCTGTGACCTACTTGTTATGCCGTTCCGCTTCATTTGTGGAAACATTTTAAAACTCCTAGAAATGAAAAAAGTACACGTATTTGCAAGTTTTTTATTTGCGCTGCTCCTGTTGGGCTGCAGCAATGACGATAACAACGAAAATCCGATAGTTCCCGTCGCCGGTAGCATTACCGGAGGACCTTTCACATTTTGTGTTGACGGTACGGCCGATACCGTAGACGGAATTTCGGTGAGCACCGACGATTCGGAAGGCACCAACAGTACCTGGGTGGTCACCGACGAAGCATTGAATATTCTTGGCCTCCCCCCGACCCTTGAGGCATTGGAAGGCGTTAATTTTGATGATGCCGGTGCAGGTGTCTGCTTGATCTGGTACCTGAGGTTTGAAGACGACCTACAGGGCGCCGAGGTTGGAATGAACGCCGGAGATTTAAGCGGTACTTTTGATCTTTCGAACTCCATAACCGTTAACAGGAACAAAACCGAGGCGGGAAGCATTACCGGCGGACCGTTCGAGTTCGACGTAGATGGCGAACCGGATATGGTAAGTGGTATCGTTTTGGAAAACCCCGATGCATCGGGCACCAATAGCACTTGGGTCATTACCAATGCCGATGGTACCATTCTTGGATTGCCACCAACATTGGATGCGGTAGAAGGTGTCGATTTCGACGCCGCCGGAGCAGGAGTATGTCTGATCTGGTACCTTCGTTTCGAAGATGGGCTACAAGGTGCGGAAATGGGTATGAACGCCAATGACCTGGAAGGATGTTTCGATCTTTCCAATTCCATTACCGTTACCCGAAATCAAGTTGCCAATGCGGGAACATTGACTGGCGGACCCTATACCTTTTGTGTGGACGGCACTTCCGATTTTGTTACCGACATCAGCTTGGACAGTTCCAATGCCTATGGCGAAAGCAGTACCTGGGTGATTACCGATGCCGATGGTACCATTCTTGGGCTGCCCCCAACATTGGACGCTGTTAAAAGTGTGGATTTCGATGGAGCCGGAGCGGGAGTATGCCTTATTTGGTATGCCCGCTATGAAGGAGAGATCAGCGGTGCGGAAATGGGATCGAACGCCAATGATATTACCGGGGATTTTGCCCTCTCAAACCCGTTGACCGTTACCAGAAACCAGCCCGAAGCCGGAAGTATCAGCGGAGGACCGTTCGAGTTTGACGTGGATGGCGTTCCCGATATGGTAAGCGGTATTGTCCTCGATAATCCAAATGCGTCCGGCGCGAACAGTACTTGGGTGATTACCGATGCCGATGGTACCATCCTTGGATTGCCACCAACCTTGGAAGCCGTTGAAGGTGTCGACTTTGACGCTGCCGGAGTTGGGGTATGCCTTATTTGGTACCTGCGTTATGAAGACGGACTACAGGGTGCCGAAATGGGTATGAACGCCAATAATCTGGAGGGTTGTTACGATCTATCGAATTCAATTTCGGTAAACCGAAAAGAACCGCATTAAACGGATACAACAGCTTTTGAAAAAGAAAAGTTTTGACCACTTCAATAAAAAACCCTGGAAAACGTATTTTCCAGGGTTTTTTTCAATAACTCCAAAGTATATAAACGCCTGTAAAATTAGGCCGAATTCCGACTCGCATTGATATTACCATAAAGCGAACGGGTAACGATCTTCTCGTATTGTTCCTTGAAACCTGCGCCCTGGCCTATCTTCTGCAACGCATATTGCTGTATTACCAACAAAGGCAAAACAATGTTCTCCCGTATCTTGATGGACTCTCTTGAAATCACCTCATTTTCCATCAGTATTTTAGAACCTGAAATCAGCAATAACATCTTTTTGGAAAGTTGGTATTCGTCGTAAAGGATGTTCCAAAAGGCACCGTATTCCTCGTTCTCTTTCATGTAGCTGGTCAATTCAAAATAACATTTTGACAATGACATCATACTATTGAGCATCAAGGCCCTAAACAGTGGCACTTCTTTGTACAGTTTTTTAATATCCTTTAGCTTTCCTTGATCTTTTAAGGTCTGTATCGCAGTCCCGATCCCGAAATACCCGGGTACGTTCTGTTTCAATTGGCTCCAAGAACCCACAAAGGAAATCGCCCTAAGATCGGTCAGTTCAAGCTTCTTTTTATTTCCTCTTTTTCCCGGTCTACTGCCTATATTGGCTTTGGTGTAGTATTTAAGGGTACTCATATGCTCCAAGTAGGGCATAAATTTATCGTGATGTTTTAAAGCATCGTACTTGGCGAAACTGAGTTCGGAGAGGGACTCCATTAACTGTCGCGACGCGGCCGAAATAACATTTTCCTTCCCAAAAAGATTATTGGAAAGCCCGGCCGTTAGCAGCTGTTCGCTGTTGTACATAAACTGTTCCTTGGTGCCATAGGTACTGGTAATGGTCTGCCCTTGAATGGTCAGTTGAATTTCATGATTGGCAATATCCTTTGTCTGCGCCGCATAAAAACGATGGGTTTTTCCACCACCACGTGCCGGTGGGCCACCCCTACCATCAAAGAAAATGGCCATAACGTCGTTCTTACGACAGATTTTGGACAATTTTTCCTTGGTCTTGAATATCGACCAGTTCGCTTTTACATAACCGCCGTCCTTTGTACCATCGGAGAATCCTAACATGATGGTATGTTTGTTATCACGCTGTTCCAAATGTGTACGGTATTCCGGGATGGCGAACAATGCTTCCATCGTATTTTCGGAGGTCGCCATACCGTTCATGGTCTCAAACAATGGTACGATGTCAAAGGATATTTCGTCCGCTTTCCAACCACACCATCGAAACAGCCCAAACACGAACAGTACCGAAAATACGTCCTCGGAGTTACTGATGATATAACGGTTGCAACCTTCTTCCCCATTTTTATCCTGAATTCCCTTCAGTTGCAAAATGTTGGAAATGGTATCCTTTACCATATCGTCCTCAAAATCCTCGGGAACCAATTTCATATTTTTATGAAGCAACAGATCGATCAGTTTTTCATCCGCTACGGTATCGATATCTCCTTTGATGAGTTTCTTTTTTTGGAGTATGGTTTGCACTACCTTTTTATGTATGCTATGGTCCTGTCGAATATCGAGCGTGGCAAAATGGGTCTTAAATATTTTCACCTTATCGATCAATTGGTCCAATTCTTCCAAACGAAGGCTGTAATACCGGTCTATCAAAAGTTCACGAATGGCGAGCAGGGGTTCTATAATATCGGCATATCCTACGTTTTTGCTAGCATCGAACATCGCTTTATAGAGGTTTGCACGAAGTTCCTGTAACGGCTCTTGAACCGCCTTAAAGGACAGACTTTTCTGTAATTTTTTCAGGTCGTTATAATAACACTTCATTAGGTTGATCCGCAGCTCGTCCGCAACATCCTTGGTAATGGACGCGGTTACGTACGGATTGCCATCGCGATCGCCCCCCGGCCAAAAACCGAGCTTCATAATGTTGTGGTTATCGAACGCGTGGTCCTTAATATTGTCTTTTATATAAGCATACAGATCTCCCACGGCATCATAATATACGTGCCTTAGGGTGTAAATGATATTTCTGGCCTCGTCCAAGGGAGTCGGCTTTTTCGCATTGATCAAAGAGGTAAGTCCTAATTGTTGCAGCGTAGTATCGATAGCATCGATCTTATCGTCCAGAATATGGGATCGTAACTCCGTAATGATATCCAAGATCGCCGGGGTATAAAACTGTGTCGGATGCGCCGTTAAAACGATACGTGCACTGAAAGTGGACAGTTTTTTGGCCACCTTGTCCCAACTCTTGTTCTTGTCCACCAGCTGAAAATAGTCCTTTATGGAAAGGGTATTGCTATGCTCGTTCAACTTTGGGAACGCTGCGTCCTCCACACTATCGTACAGCACCACTTGCCGTTCTACGTATTGGATGATCCGGAACATAAAATCGATTTGATCCTGCTCCTCCTCCAAATCGACATAACTGGCAAAAAAACCTTCCAAAATCTCTTGTGGATTTTGACCGGCTTGTAGTCCTTTTTGACAGAGATCCAACAATAGGGGAATCAAAATACCCACATTGTCCACATCCCGATAGGGTAAATTCAGGAACAGACTATTGTACACATTGAACTTGTTGTTTACCGATTTTCTAAACTCCTTTAACCTTTCTAATTGTTGCATAGCATTATAAACTTCCTTGTTGAATATGTTGTAACGCCAAAGCGCCCTTTTTTGAAGACCTAAATATCGCCATAAATAACCTATTAGACTTGTTGAATTTTGGGTAAATAACAAATTTCACCCTTCACACCACAAAACCAACAGGCTTCACAACAATATTTTTAGCAGCGAACATCCCTGATATATATTTACATCATAATTACCAACCAGTAATTTTTTTCATTTTCATATAGTGTTCTCGTAAGAAGGCCTTGTTCGAAAGAATAGGGCCTTTTTTAGTTCAACGGGGTACTCGTATCATTTTAACTTTGAAATGGCATAAAGAAAGAAGCATATTGCCGTACCCTATAGTCAAATGTATTAAAATAGGGTTGCTTCAACTTTAATGCCTTGTATTCGGGCATGCTACCAATGGCCCGGTTGGCAGCACCGGACGGAGCTGTGAGCGAAACGGTGTTTATGGAACGACCGTCCACCTTAAAACGATGTATGCGAGGTACTTTCTCCGATACGACCTCGAGTGTAGCTCCGTTGACCTTCAGCTGTTTTCGGAAGAAATATTCCGGACCGTTTTTGCTATTTCCTCCCATAAACAAAATGGTCTCAATTTTGGGATACTCCCTTAAATGGCCCAATACATCCCTTAGAACGACCGAGCGCATTCCCAGATCGGAGGCGTTATCATCGGAACGTTCGGCACTTTGCACGATGTCACAAATTCCAATGTGACGCTTTTTCAAAAACTCTTTTCTTTGGAGTATGGCATGCTCGCTCGTTTCAAAATACAATCCCAATTCGAAGATGCGATCCAGTATCGGCCAAAGCAGGTTATCCTTGCTGCCATAAGAGAAATCAACATCACCAGCTTTTAATCGTTTGGTCGAAAAACGGGGCGGCGGCAAGGTCCCCACGATGAGTTTTTTGGTCTCCGGAAACAGAAAAGGAGGATAAGGATGCACATGATGGAACATAGAAATCGATACTAATCTATTTTAACTTAAAAAAATCAGGTATAGGGAACATGTCAAAAATAGGAATGGCCAGCCCAAAAAAGCATTTTCACATTGTTTTTGTTGTCTTTGATTGGGCAATCATGTACCTTTTCATCTGTTAACATTTATTGTTTTTTAATGGTCAGATGTAATTCGCCAATAACCATTTCGGTTGGTATCAAGAATTGTTATGGCTCATTTCATAAGGTAAGGAGGTGACGTGTTTTCATCTAATTTGGGAAAACACCATCGGTGTTTTTAGTTTTGGTATTTTGAAGTTCCGAGCGCTCCTATCCAAGCTGATGGAATGGCGTGTTCTATAGAACACACGACTTATAAAAATGACGTAAAACGATGTTTCAATACGTTCAAAAACAACATACACCATGGGTAAAGGCGATGTAAAAACAAAAAGAGGAAAAATCAACAACGGCACCTTTGGGGCGAGACGCAAAAGAAAAATTAAAAAGCGACCGACCGTGGAGGAAAAAATTAGCATTAAAACCAAAAAATAACCTACTTCATAGGAGTAGTTCCTTTACTCGGCAGTCATAGTTGTATCCTTTGCAATAGCTACTTGTACACCAATAACAAGCGACATTTTTCAGCGACGCAAATGGTAACCAAAAACCAATAACACTGCCCCTGAAAGATGCTACCGGCCCACCATTACTTTTGGGTCACCGCACAAAAACCGGTTCGTTTTCGTTGACGGTATGGGAGGGACTAAATTCATATTCGTCCAAATTAAAACCTCGAATATCGGATAGGGTCTTTGCACCGGTATCGGTTATATACCGTACCATGGACCCACGGGCCTTTTTCGCAAAAAAACTGATTATCTTCAGGTTATCGCCCTTCCAATCTTTAAATATGGGTGTAATAACAGGCACCTTCAACTGTTTTCGATCGATGGCGTTGAAGTATTCGTTACTGGCCAGGTTGACAAAAAGTTCCCCCTCTTCCAGTTCGTTGTTCAGGTGCTCGGTCAACGTTTTTTTCCAAAATTCATAAAGGTTTTTATGGCGTCCGACTTTGAGCTTGGTTCCCATCTCCAGCCGATAGGGCTGTATCAGATCTAAAGGTTTTAAAATACCGTAAAGCCCCGAGAGAATGCGCAAGGAATTTTGAAGTTTCTCCATTTTTTTTGTCGGCAAGGTATAGGCGTCCAAACCTTGGTAAACGTCCCCGTTAAAAGCATAGATGGCCGGACGTGCATTTTCAGTGGAAAAGGGTACCGTAAAGGCCTGGTTCCGCTCCCAATTCAATTGGGCCAAGGCATCCGAAATGCTCATCAAATCGGATAATTCCTTCGGCTTTTTCTTGCTGAGTACCTTGTTCAATTTAACCGACTCATTTAAAAAATCGGGTTGGGTATGACCCAATTTTGGATACTCTTTTTCAAAATCCAATGATTTTGCCGGTGACACTACTATTTTCATGGAACTACGTATTTTTAAGTTTGTCCGATAATCCGATTAAAGCTTACTACTGTTTTGCCCGTTCAAAAACGTTTTCCGCTGGTTTGAACGATTCTCCCTTTATGATTTAAAAATAAGAAGGATTTCCGTTACGGCCACAAAGCACCAACAGTTGTTATTTATAGGGGCATCGACCATAACGATCATTTTGCCTTAGATTGTTTCCAGTGCTCGCTGATAAACGCTGTCGGCAACTTTCAGGATAACAATGGAATACTAGACTTAAAAAGCCCTCTTGGTCAATGACTATGTTTGGAATACCGCCGCCATTTGTCGATGCAATCGCCCAAATCGGTCGGTATCTCCGAATCGAAACGCATCCTATCTCCGGAAACGGGATGGACGAAGCCCAGAGTTTTCGCATGAAGCGCCTGTCGTGGTAATATCTTAAAGGTATTTTCTACAAACTGTTTGTATTTGGTAAAGGTAGTGCCCTTTAAAATTTTGTCCCCGCCATACCGCTCGTCATTGAAGAGGGTGTGCCCGATGTATTTCATATGCACACGAATTTGATGGGTACGTCCCGTTTCCAATCGACATGAAATTAGGGTCACGTATCCCAAACGTTCCAATACGGTATAATGGGTAACGGCCTCTTTGCCCTCGTTCCCCTCGGGAAATACCTGCATCTGCAACCTGTTCTTGGGATTTCGGGCAATATGCCCTGAAACGGTGCCGCTGTCGTCCTCCACATTTCCCCAAACTAGGGCGATATACTCCCGCTCACTGGTTTTATCAAAAAATTGTTGGGACAAATGTGTCATCGCGTGCTCCGTTTTGGCCACCACCAAAAGTCCGGAGGTATCCTTATCGATACGGTGAACTAGGCCCGGACGTTCGTTACTGTTCTCCGGAAGGTCTTTGGTATGGTGCAACAGCGCGTTAATCAAGGTTCCCGAGTAATTGCCATGCCCGGGATGTACGACCATACCGGCAGATTTGTTCACGACCAACAAGGCTTCGTCCTCATAAACAATAGTTAAGGGAATGGCTTCGGGTACCAAAAGATGCTCATGTGGCGGATGGGCGAACAGCACCTTCACCTCGTCCCCGGCCTTCACCTTATAATTTTGTTTTACCACTGTTCCGTTTACCCAAATGTTTCCACTTTTTGCGGCTTGTTGAATTTTATTGCGGGTCGCATATTCGATAAAGTTCATTAAAAACTTATCGACACGCAGTGGCTCCTGTCCTTTGGACGCCACAAACTTGTGGTGCTCGTATAACTCTTCGGAATTTTCCTGGGGCTGTGGTACGGGTTCCATATCCTATTCGGAAGCTGCCTTGATATCGGAACGTGCGGTTCTATTTCCATTTCCGCAAACCAATTCGATTTTTGATGTTTTTGGCAACTTGTCGCCCGGTTTGATGCGTTTGCCGCGAAACTTGATGTAGTAGACCATATCCTTGCCAAGTTCGTCAATATAGGTGGTGCGCTGCACATCGAGCCCGACGGCGCGGAGCATGGATGTGGCATTGCGCTTGGTTACCTGTTCGATCTTGGGAACGGTCACCGTTTTGTATCCGGATGGATTCACGGTAAAATATACCTTTCTATTTTCCTTTACCCTGTTCCCTGCCGCTGGGTTTTGATCGATAATGGAAAAACGGGGATAGTCGGGATTGTAATTTGCCGAATCCAACACCTCGTAACGAAGGCCGGCATCGGAAACCGCATCGCGCATATCCGGAACGGACATTTTTGAAAAATCGGGAACATCAACGAACGTACCGTGGTTAGTGGAACTTTTCAACCATTGTAAGGAAAGAAAGACCAATAGCACAACAAGGGCTACCGCGATACCAAGTTGTATCAAAAATGTTCGACTTCTTAGAAAATTAAAAAAATTTCGCATCCATGGTACTTTTGCTCGGTAAAGATAGCAAATGCCCTTTAACAAATACGATGCAGCAGCTCGAAAATAATCAGGGCATAAGCCGAAAGATGCTTTAGGAAAGATCGCTTTTTAATATCATGGCCTTGTTCCCTTTGGAAAAACACGGATAATTTTCGCAAAAACCACACTTTTTCTTTTCTTTGACCGTAACCCGGATTTCGTTCGGGCAACGATGAGTCAACCTAGCAAGCAAACCGATGAAGAAAAATATTGCCGTGATCATGGGAGGATATTCCAGTGAGGCCGAAATTTCCCTTAAAAGTGGAAAAGTCGTTCAAGCGTATTTGGACAGCGACCGATACCATAGTTATGGAATCCAAATTTTGCCCGACAAATGGGTGTATGTCGATGCCGAAGGAGCGGAACACGCTGTGGATAAAAACCGATTTAGCATATCGCCTAAGGGTGAAACCATTGTTTTCGACTGTGTTTTTAATGCCATTCACGGTTCGCCCGGCGAAGATGGCCTTATGCAATCCTACTTTGAGCTGTTAAACATACCGCAGACATCGTGCAGTGCGTACCAATCGGCGCTGACCTTTAATAAGCGTGATCTGTTGAGTGTGCTAAAAGCATATGGCATCAAATCGGCCGCATCCTACTATCTCAATTTGGGAGACCCCATAGATACCGGGGCAATTGTGGAAAAAGTGGGGCTCCCCTGTTTCGTTAAGGCGAACAAGGCGGGAAGTAGTTTCGGTATTTCCAAAGTTTATGAAAAAGACCAGCTCAAAGCCGCCATAGCAAATGCCTACAAGGAAGACGATGAAATCATTATAGAAGCCTTTTTGGACGGCATTGAGGTATCCGTTGGTGTTATACGGTACCAGGGAAAAACCAAAGTGCTTCCGATTACCGAAATTGTTACCGAGAACGATTTTTTTGATTATGAGGCCAAATACGAAGGGAAATCACAGGAGATTACCCCGGCCCGAATAACCCCCTTACAGGCAGAAAGAGTAAGGGAAGTTGCCAAAAATGCCTATGAATTGTTGAAAATGAAAGGCTATTCGCGAAGTGAATTCATCTTTATCGACGATGAGCCCTATATGCTCGAAATGAACACCACTCCGGGACTCACAACGGAAAGCATATTACCGCAACAGGCAAAAATAGCCGGTATTGGTCTTACCGAACTTTTTGGAAGCGCCATTGAGGAAGCCCTATCCCAGAAATGATTACATTTATGCGAACACTACGTACCGCAGCTTATGAAACGTGCCATATTCCCAGGTTCTTTTGACCCTTTGACCTTAGGACATTTTGATATTATACAACGTGGTATCACCCTGTTCGACGAACTGGTGATAGCCATTGGCATCAATGCCGAAAAAAAGTACATGTTCTCCTTAGAGGAACGTAAACGTTTTATCGAACAGGCATTTCTGGAGTTTCCCAACATAAAAGTGATGACCTATCAAGGGCTTACCGTAGATTTTTGCAGGACCATAGGTGCCGGTTTTATTTTAAGGGGCCTGCGAAATCCGGGCGACTTCGAATTCGAAAAGGCCATCGCCCACACCAACCGAAAACTTTCGGACATTGAAACGGTGTTTTTACTCACCTCATCCGGTAAATCCTATATCAGTTCTTCCATCGTTAGAGATGTTATCCGAAACGGTGGCGATTTTACTGGACTAGTACCCGAAACGGTACGATTATCACATTGATTTAAATGTTAACATAATGTAAGAATAAACTTAAAAATATATAAGTTTTTATTTCACTTTCCGTGTTTATTTTTTGAATTACCATATTTATTACCTACCTTTTTACTACGAAAACCTATATTTTACGCTCCACACAACGGATTTTACGAGATTCACAACAAACATGGATATAGGTTAGTATATCATTTCTATTTTAGTAAGAAAATTCTATCAAATGCTAAGGATTCATCAGAAACAATCCAATAGTTATCTTATCAAACAGCTTCCGACCGCGACGGTATTCTTAAATACCCGTTTGGAAGTGGAGTATGCCTCCGATTATTGGATAGACTATTTCAACTTTGACGATCGTAATGTCTTTGGGAAGAATGTTTTCACCCTTTTTGAAAAAGCCACGGATAGTTGGAAACAAACATTGCAACATTGTTTGAATGAAAAGAAAAGCAATACGGGCACAGAGTATTTTCTGGACGTCAACAATAAAGAACGATGGTTCGAATGGACCAACCTTCCCTGGCACGACGAAAATGAAAATGTTATCGGACTTATCTTACAGACCGAAGATGTTACAAGACGGGTCGAAAGTGAATTAAAATTGCAGCGGCAGCATATGCTGTACAACGAAAAATCCAAAATTGCCAAAATTGGAAGTTGGACTTATGACCTGCAAAAACAGGAACTGCATTGGTGCGAAATGACACGGGCCATCCATGGTGTATCACAGGAATTCCGTCCGAATGTGGACATTGCCATTGATTTTTACAAACCCGGCCATAGTAGAAACACGATCGCTATGGCACTGAACAAAGCCATTAACCAAGGCATTTCATGGAATAAAAAAGTTCAGATCATTACCACAAAGGGTGAGGAACGTTGGGTAATGGCCGCAGGGAAACCCTTATACAAAAATCAGAAAATAGTAGGCGTATTGGGAACGTTCCAAGATATTCACGACCAGGTGATAAACGAACTGAAAACCAAGGAAAACGAACGTTTGCTGAGAACGCTTATCGATAATCTTCCGCTGAACGTATTCATTAAGGATGTGGACTCCAAAAAAATACTTGTCAATCGGTCAGAAGCAGACTTTTTGGGGTTCGATCATCCAAACGATTTGATCGGAAAGAACGATTTTGACATTTACCCCCGACATATCGCTGAAAGTTCTTATGAAGAAGACCAAAAGGTAATCAGCTCGTTACGCCCCATTCTTGGCAAGGAAACCATTTGTGAAAGGAAAGACGGGAGCATCACCACTTTTCTTACCTCAAAAATTCCGTTGATCGGAATCGACGGCACGGCAACCGGCCTTGTGGGAATCAGCTTGGACATCTCCAATTTAAAACAGAAGGAGGAAGAACTGCGCGACCTGATCAACGTTACCAGTCTACAAAACAAAAAACTGGTCAATTTTGCCCATATCGTGTCGCACAACCTTAGGTCACATTCCGCTAACTTTTCCATGTTATTGGACTTTTTGGTCAACGAAAAAGACCCCGAACAACAACAAAACATTACGACTATGCTGGTGGAAGCCTCGGACAACTTATTGGAAACTTTGAACAACTTAAATGACGTTGTAGCCATAAATACCAATACCAACATGGATAGAAATCCGGTCGTTTTAAATGACATGATACAGAAAGTTATTCAAAACCTACAGGGCGTTATAATAACCAACCGGGTACAAATTGTAAACGAAATACCAGAAGACATTGTACTTCAGGTTATACCGGCTTATTTGGAAAGCATCCTAATGAACTTTATCACCAATGCGATCAAATATAAAGATCCCGAAAGAGACCCTTTAATTCGATTGGGTACGGTACTACAGGACAATAAAATAGAATTGTCCATCAGTGATAATGGACTCGGTATCGATTTAGAAAAATATGGGGACAAATTGTTCGGCATGTACAAAACCTTTCATAACAACAAGGATGCCAGGGGCATAGGCCTATATATTACAAAAAACCAAATAGAGGCAATGAAAGGAAGCGTCACCGTCTGCAGCGAAGTAGGCAAGGGCTCTACCTTCAAAATCTACTTTAATGAGACAAATTAATTCCATTTGCATCGTCGACGATGACCCCATTACCGTTTTCGGGATCAAAAAAATCCTGAACAATGTTGTAGAATGTTCGAACGTCAAAAGTTATGGAAATGGCAAACTGGCGATCGATGCAATAAAAGAAGCGCTCACCAAAGAAGAAAACCTTCCCGATATCATATTTCTGGATATCAATATGCCTATTATGGACGGTTGGCAATTTTTGGAGGAATTCACGCAACTTGCCATTGATCAGAAACTCCGCGTAAATATCATTACCTCCTCCATTGATCTTGCCGACGTAAAAAGATGGGAGCATTACCGTACCAACTCTCAGCACTTGATTACCTACAATAACAAACCGATCAAAAAAGAAAAAATGGCAGAGATTACAAAGGTCGCCTAGCGCGTGGCTTTAGTTTTATTGTAGTCGCGACCTCCTTACATCAAGTATACACTAATGTGATTTTAAGCTACAGTTTTTTTGGCTGCAGTAACCGAAGTTGGAATAGGTAACACCAGAAATGATATAAAACCTTGAGGAAAAGGGGAAAAGACTTTATTTTTTTGACCATTAGAAAAGGTTGAACCACTTCTTTGTCTAATTTTACCAAGTAAACCAACATCTGTGCTGTTATGCGGGTACTTGTAGCCTTGTTTTTAGGAATTTTGTTTTTAGGTTGTGAGACCACCACGGAAGAAAAAGTTGCCGACTTTCCTACCCATTTCGAAAATAGCGAGGGTACCGAAACCGCTACCTATTTGCAAATTATTGACTTTTACATCCGATTGGCCAAGGAATTTCCCGAAATCAATTTTCAGACCATCGGCGAAACCGATAGTGGGCAACCGTTGCACATCGTCACCTATAACCCCGACAGTGACTTTAACTTTAACAAAATCGGGACCGAAAAAACAATCGTACTGATCAACAATGGCATACACCCCGGGGAGAGTGACGGAATCGACGCTACCATGATGTTGTATCGCGATTTTGCCACGGGAAAACTCGACCCCCCTAAAAATACCGTTTTGGTCTCCATTCCGGTCTATAACATCGGTGGGGCGCTAAACCGAAATTCGGAGACAAGGGTTAACCAAAACGGACCTGTTTCCTATGGGTTTAGGGGCAATGCCAAAAACTATGACCTCAATCGGGATTTTATGAAGGCCGATTCGAAAAATGCTTTGTCCTTCATGGAGATTTTCCATTTGACCAAACCCGACATTTTTGTCGACAACCATGTGAGTAACGGGGCCGACTACCAATATACGCTTACCCATCTTTTTACCCAGCACAATAAAATGGGCGGAACACTCGGCCAGTATCTGCACAAGCAGCTCATGCCCACGCTCGAGAACGCTTTGGCCGATCAAAGCTGGGACATAACACCTTATGTAAACGTATTCAATACTGTCCCTGAAAAGGGTTTTTCCCAATTTATGGACCACCCGCGTTACTCTACCGGCTACACTACCCTGTGGAACACCTTGGGGCTTATGGTAGAAACGCACATGCTAAAGCCCTATAAACAAAGAGTAGCGGGAACCTACGAGTTAATGAAACAACTTATCGCCATTGCCGAAAAGGATGGCGACACCATAAAAACCTTAAGAGAAAAGGCTTTTAGCGATTACCGGGCGCAAAAATATTATCCCTTGCAATGGGCCATTGATACCACACGGAGCAGTACCATCAACTTCAAAGGCTATATGGCGGACACGCTTGTTAGCGAGGTAACCGGTTTACCGAGATTAAAATACGACCGGAAGCGGCCCTTTGAAAAACCGGTCACCTATCGGAACCACATGCGACCTACCGACTCGGTGCCTATTCCCAAGGCATATATCATTAAAAAGGGCTATGAAAACATCATCGACCTATTGGAACAAAACCAAATCGAGTATCGACAGATACGGAACGATAGCGCGTTGGTAGTAGAATCCTATAAAATTAAAGAGTACAAAACCTATACCGAGGCCTATGAGGGGCATTATCCCCATTACGGTACAAAAGTAAGCAAGGAAACCATAAAGGTTTTGTTTTCCGAGGGAGACTACCTGGTTCTTACCGACCAACCCGGCATACGCTATGTTTTGGAAAGTTTGGAGCCCATTGCCATGGATTCCTTTTTCAACTGGAATTTTTTCGATACCATATTGCAACAAAAAGAGGACTTTTCACCCTATGTATTCGAAGAGGTGGCCGCGAAGCTTTTAAAATCGGACCAAAACCTGCGGGAAGCTTTTTTGGAAAAGAAAAACAACGATCCGGAATTCGAGTCGGATTGGTACGCGCAATTGGAATGGGTATACCATCGTTCCGTTCATTATGAAAAAGCACATTTACAATATCCGGTATATCGTATCCCAAAAGACTAAAAAAAGGAAACGACGGCCTTTGTTGCTACCCTGATACCGCTATTCGAACAATATTTTGATGTTGATATAAGAATTCTCGAGTGCCTTTCTGATCTTATCGGGCCCTTTCCATTTTACCTTTTCGATGCCCTCACTTTTTTGACCGGTCAATTTTCCGCTATACGAGGTACGCATGGCGAACCAATGCACTTCTTTTAACTTATGGATGCCATTGCGTTTAAAAATGTGATACGTAGTGCGCAAAAAATTCTCGATCTTCAATCCTTTGACGCCCGTTTCCTCCATCACCTCACGCAATGCACAGGCCTCGATTGTTTCCCCTTTGTCCAATTTACCTTTTGGCAGATCCCATTTATCGTTCCTGTAAATGAAAAGCACCTTGCCCTCCTTGTTCGCTACAACACCTCCGGCGGCAGTGACCAGAGGAATGTTTTTGCTGAATTTTTTTAGTATTTCTGCATGGTTGGGATGATAGATATACGCTGTTTCCAACCGTCCTTTCATCAAGGCCTTTATCGCCTCATGGATGGCTTCCGGGTTTAAGGCAAAATAATCGTTGTTCGCGGTTTCGGAAAGTTTATTTGTTAAGATCAGCGGCCTTTCGTTCACAAAAACTTTATACATTTGCGCTATGGTTTTAGACAAGGATACCGCTAAAAAAACAGCAGAGCTTCTGTTGCAAATTAATGCAATAAAATTGAATCCTGAAAATCCATTTACATGGGCTTCGGGATGGCGTTCACCGATCTATTGCGACAACAGGATCATCCTCTCACATCCCGATGTTCGGAACTTTGTAAGGAAAGAAATGGCCGAGCAATTGAAAGGCCGATATGGCACGCCCGACTGTATTGCCGGAGTGGCCACCGGGGCGATCGGAATAGGCGCATTGGTCGCCGATTATTTGGGATTGCCCTTCATTTATGTACGGCCCGAACCAAAAGCGCACGGTAGAAAAAATCAGATCGAGGGCAGCCTATCGGAAAACCAAACCGTGGTCGTGATCGAAGATCTCATAAGCACCGGAAAAAGTAGTTTGAACGCGGTAAAGGCCCTCAAGGAAAATGGAGCGAACGTAAAAGGAATGTTGGCGATTTTTTCGTACGGTTTCGACCTTGCCACGGAAAATTTCGAAAACGAAGCATTGGAACTGAACACCCTTGGCGATTACCAACACTTGATCGAGCACGCCTCCGAAACGGATGCCATTAGTAAAACACAGCTGGAAACGCTCATACAATGGCGAAAAGATCCGGCAAACTGGAAAAAATAAATACATGCACATAGAAACATCAAAAAAAATCGTTGCAAAAAGTCAGAAAGAAGTATTCGAATTTCTTTCCGACCTTCAAAATTTTGAGCAGTTGATGCCGGAATCCATTTCAAAATTTGAAGTATTGAACGAAGACCGTTTTTTGTTCCAACTTTCGGGAATGCCCGAAATTGTTTTGGAACGGAAACAACAATCGCCGGACCACCAGATCGTTTTGGGCGCGGCGAGCGAAAAACTGCCTTTTACCCTTACTACGGATATCAATACTTTTGGAGAAGAGCAGAGCGAAGTGGCCTTGAGTTTTAACGGAGAGTTCAATGCCATGATGGGAATGATGGTAAAAACCCCGATTACCAACTTCATCAACACCCTGTCCGAAAACCTCTCGCGGATCGCTTGATACCATTTCCGATGCTATCATACACCACTAAAAAACAGGTATTTTCTGTGTAGACGAAAAAGAATATTTTAGACACAGCAATTGCTTCGGCTGTATCTTGTTTTGGAGCCTACACGGAAAAGAATAATTTTGAGGGGTAACGTAACCTTAGAAATAGGCTTTGGACCCCGAAGATTTTTTTGTGCGAAATCGGATATGTCATACGAGTGGAGGCATGATCAATACCGCATCCGTATCTCCTTTAGGCCGTATGTGCCTAATGCCCCATTTTCGTGCAGCACCGATAATCTTCCATCGGGCATAACTCCCTGTACGATGCCCATTAACAAGCTCCCGTCCCCCAATTCAAAGGTTACCGGCACATTTTTTTTAAAAAGAGCGTTTTCGTAGGTTTCCTTTAGTTTTTCCCGGTCTTTTTTCCCGGAGCCGGTAAAAACGTCCTGAAGTTCCCTCAATAATTCCCGTAACAAAAGATCTAAATCAAAAATTCGTCCGCTAAGCATCTTTAACGACGCGGCATTTGGAAGATTTTCAAAAGACTTTTGGTTAACATTTAGCCCGATACCGATTATTGTTTCCTTGATGACAGCCCCCTGAAGTACATTTTGCAACAATACGCCACACACTTTGGCATTCCCTGACATTATGTCGTTTGGCCATTTGACCGTGATTTCCGGAATTTCCAACGAACGCAACAGGTTCAAAACGCTTAGCGAAACCATCATGCTCAAATGGAAACTATGGTCGACGGGAAAACCGTTTAACTTTTTCAAAATACTGACAGTGAGGTTTTTACCGGGTTCCGATTGCCAAACCGCGCCCTGTTGCCCCCGGCCCGCAAACTGTTCGTTTGCCACTACCACGGTAAAATCTTCAAGCTTGTTCGACGCCAATAGTTCCTTCATGTAGGAGTTGGTAGAATCTATGGCATCAACTTTGACTATTTTCATAGTAACAAAGGTTGGCGAATCTTTTATCAATTATCGAAAAGGTAGGGCTAAAAGAACAAAAAAATAATAACTTTGTAAAAATTAAATTTTTTGAATGCAAAAACAAAGAGCGAGCGCAGATGAGCTAATTGCATTGATCTTAGAGGGAATAGAAGAAGTAAAAGGACAACAGATAAATTTACTCGACCTTAGGGATATCGAAAATACGGTATGTGACTACTTTATAATATGTAACGGAACATCCAATACGCATGTAAATGCGATAGTGGGGTCCATCCAAAAAACGGTTAGCAAATCGATCAAAGACAAACCTTGGCACGTTGAAGGAGAAGACAACGCCGAATGGGTCTTGATGGACTATGTAAATGTTGTCGTACATGTATTCCAAAAACACATTCGAGAATTCTACGACATCGAAGGACTATGGGGAGACGCCAAAGTCACTGTAATAGACAGTAGTATAAACCAAACCCTCAAATAACGACCAGGGTAAAAAAATCAGCATGGCAAAAGAGAATAACTCAAGTCCCAAAAAACCAAAATTCAGTTCGTGGTGGATCTATGGATTCATCATCGTAGGAATTTTAGGGTATCAAATTTTGAGCAGTGGAAATTTTTCCAATACCAAAACCACCACCACCTCCGAATTACAAGAGTACCTTAGAAACGGGGACATTAGTAAAATATTGATCATCACCAATACCAATCAGGCCAAAGTATTTTTAACGGACGAAGCCTTGGCCAAAGGAGTACACAAAGAGGTTTCGGAAAAGTCGATCATCCCTACTAGCGGAACGTTGCCGCAGTACGAGTTGGATTATGGAGACCTTCAGATATTTCAAAAAGAAATTACGGACAGTAAAAAAGAGAACAATCTGGATACCGTTGTGGAATTCGGAAAGGAATCGAACTACCTCGGGGATTTTCTTATCGGTGTACTTCCGTTCATTCTCATTTTTGGTATTTGGATCTACCTGATGCGACGTATGTCCGGAGGAGGAGCAGGCGGTGCCGGTGGCCAAATTTTCAATATCGGAAAATCCAAGGCGAAACTCTTCGACGAAAAAACGGACACGAGAACGTCCTTCAAGGATGTGGCCGGACTCGAAGGCGCCAAGGAAGAGATTGAAGAAATCGTACAGTTTTTAAAACATCCGGACAAGTATACCTCCTTAGGGGGTAAAATACCAAAAGGTGCCCTTTTGGTAGGTCCTCCGGGTACAGGTAAAACCTTATTGGCCAAAGCCGTTGCAGGAGAGGCCAAAGTACCTTTCTTTTCCCTATCGGGATCTGATTTTGTGGAAATGTTCGTCGGTGTAGGTGCCTCTAGGGTCCGCGACCTCTTTAAACAGGCCAAGGACAAGTCGCCATCCATTATATTTATAGATGAAATAGATGCCATTGGCCGTGCCAGGGGGAAAAACAATTTTACCGGCTCGAACGATGAAAGGGAAAATACCCTGAATCAATTGCTTACCGAAATGGACGGTTTCGGAACCAATACCAATGTAATCGTTCTTGCAGCTACCAACCGCGCCGACGTGCTCGACAAGGCGCTCATGCGGGCAGGTAGGTTCGATAGACAAATTTATGTGGACCTTCCGGACATCCGTGAACGAAAGGAAATTTTTGAAGTCCACCTACGTCCTATAAAAACATCGGAAACGCTTGACCTGGATTTTCTTGCAAGACAGACCCCCGGATTTTCGGGAGCCGATATTGCCAATGTCTGTAACGAGGCCGCACTCATCGCGGCGAGAAAAGAAAAGAAGGCCGTTAGCAAACAAGACTTTCTGGATGCCGTGGACCGAATCGTGGGCGGACTCGAGAAGAAGAACAAAATTATAACCCCGGGAGAGAAAAGGACCATTGCCTATCATGAAGCTGGACATGCCACCGTGAGTTGGATGTTGGAACATGCCGCTCCTTTGGTCAAGGTGACCATTGTTCCCCGTGGACAATCATTGGGCGCCGCGTGGTACCTTCCCGAAGAACGGTTGATCGTAAGGCCCGAACAAATGCAGGACGAAATGTGTGCCACCTTGGGCGGTAGAGCTGCAGAACGGGTCATTTTTGACAAAATATCTACCGGTGCATTGAGCGATCTAGAGAAAGTGACCAAACAGGCAAGGGCCATGGTAACCGTATACGGATTGAACGATGAAATCGGAAACCTTACCTATTACGATTCCTCCGGACAGAGCGACTATGGTTTTTCAAAACCTTACAGCGAGGAAACGGCACAAAAAATAGATCAAGAAATTTCCAAATTGATCGAAGAACAATACACAAGGGCCATTGAAGTGCTCGAAACCAATAAGGACAAACTCATTACCCTGGCGGAAAGGCTTCTGGAAAAAGAAGTTATCTTTAAGGAAGATTTGGAAAAAATCTTTGGCAAACGCCCATTTGAATCCTTGACCGAAACAGCGGAAGAAACGGTACCTTCGAACACCGAGGCTACGGAAGATGGTGATGAAGAAAATAAACCTTCATAATTTTCGTTGTTTTTTTAAGAACTGATCGCGCTTACTTTATACGTTTACATGGGGCTATTGGATAAATTGTTCGGAGGTGGCAAAAAGGTTTCCAAAGAAAAAGTGGAAGCCCGGGGGCAACATATGCCCGAGCTAAATATTCCGGTTGATGAAAAGTTTACCATTCATTTTAAAAAAAATGGAGGTAAATTCCTGTATTGCGACTCCTTTACCGAGATTTCCGAAGCCTTAAAAAATATAGTAAACGAAAACAACTGGGAAGATGATCCCTTTTTTGTGATCGACACAACGCTGGAGGAAGAGTTCGCTGAAGAAGCCATAGCATTTACAAGAAAAAGTAAGGATAGTAAGGTGTTTTTTACCCGCTGCGAACATCTTATCGCCCAAAACGGTTCTATTTTGGTATGCTCCAACCAGCTTATGGAAAGTAAGCTGAACGAACTGCCCGCAAACGTAATCGTATTCGCCTCTACAAGTCAGCTTGTGGAGTCTATCGGGGAAGGGCTGAAAAAGATAAAGAAAAAATACGGTCATAGCATCCCCGCGAACATCACCACGATCAAGCACTTTCAGGCAAATCGTGACAATTCCGATGATTTTTTGACGTACGGCAGTAGCTCCAAAAACCTATACCTTTTACTTTTGGAAGACCTGTAATATGAAAGAAATTTTAAGGCGCGCACTCACAGGGGCTGTTTTTATCATCTTTCTACTCTCTGCCATCTTTCTGAGTTCGGACGCGTTCGACTTTCTTTTAATGATTTTTGGTCTCGCCTGTATTTATGAGTACAAGCGTATGGTAGGCCTAAGGGGCTACTATATTTTTTTAGCTTACCTGACACTCTGGTGGATATTCATTTACCTGGTCAAGGAAAACGACCGTATTCCCATCAACAGCCTTATGTTCGTTACCATTGTGGTGGATATCGCCCTTTTGTATTTTCTTTTTTCAAAAAAGGGAAAAGCGTTCAACACTTTTAAAAAATTTGTGGCCGGGCTCTTTTATATCGGCGGGGGGTGCATCTTCCTAACCATGATACCCTATAAAAATAACGAGTTTGCCAAATTCTTGATCATGGGTATTTTTATCTTGATTTGGGTAAACGATTCCTTTGCATACTTGGTAGGTAGAAGCATCGGGCGAACTAAGCTCTTCCCAACGGTTTCTCCCAAAAAAACCGTTGAAGGGGCTCTTGGGGGGCTTATATTTGCACTCGGTGCCTCATATGTCCTAGCTATGTACGAGTCCAGTATTTCCGTGGGACAATGGATCGCGCTTGCCGCGGTAATCGTTTTTGCGGGAAATCTTGGCGATCTGGTAGAATCGAAACTTAAACGGGTAGCCGGGGTAAAGGATAGCGGAGCACTTTTGCCCGGACATGGGGGCATGCTAGACCGTTTGGACAGCTTGGTATTCGCTGCTCCTTTTGCCTATTTAACTTTAAAAATATTTACCTATGTTCCATAAAGAGGGCCAAAAAATAATCTTGATCACCTTTTTTGTCGTAGTAGCTGTGGTGATGGCCGCTCAGTATTATGTGGTAGTACCCTGGCTGCGAATTGCTATACAAGCCGTTTTTCTGGTGCTATTGATCCTGATCTTACAATTTTTTCGCAATCCGAAGCGAACAGTACAGCGAAGTTTTGACGAAATATTGGCCCCCGTGGATGGTAAGGTCGTGGTTATCGAGGAAGTGGAGGAAACGGAATACTTTAAGGACAAACGAAAACAGGTATCCATATTCATGTCGCCCACGAACGTTCACGTAACCCGTTATCCCGCAAGTGGGGAAATAAAATATTCCAAGTATCACCCGGGCAAGTATTTGGTGGCCTGGCACCCCAAATCCAGCACGGAAAACGAACGGACTACCGTGGTGGTCAGAACCCCAAAATTCGGGGATATCCTCTACCGACAGATAGCCGGTGCCCTGGCGCGCCGTATCGTAAACTATGCAAAATTGGGCAATAGCGCACAACAAGGGGAAGATGCCGGCTTCATTAAATTTGGTTCCAGGGTAGATTTGTTCTTACCTTTAGATTGCGCGATTACCGTAAAATTGAACCAAACCGTAAAAGGAGCAAAAACCTGTGTTGCAGTGGTGATGCCTAAGGATGAAGAACGAGAAATTACATAAACTTTTCGATGAGGCGGTCGCCTACGTAAACAACTATACGGAGCCCTTACCTGCCGATGTGTTGTTAAAGCTATATGCCTATTATAAAATTGCCAACGAAAACGAGAACCACCCGGGCAGCAAAACACCTTTGATCAATGCCTTTAAGGCCAATGCGTTGATACAAGCGCAAAATTTGGAGCCCAAAGCTGCGATGACAAAATATGTAAAACTGGTAAAGCTGTTACGGTCTTCAGCCGACTAGTCTAGAGTATTGCCCGTTATGCTACTTTAACCTTAAAATGGTATTACTCAATTTCTACCACCCGCGTTCCGGAAAATTTATCGTGCCAACCGATACCTTCGCCCCCCAAAAATGAAAAGGCGTTAAAGGGTATGTGCCGACAGAGTGAGCGGATAAAAACGGTCTTAAAATCGGGACGGTCGCCGTCTTCGGTGACCACCTTTGTTTTTGTAAAAAACTTTCCGAGCGATCTTCCCGTAAAGCCCTCAAAAAAACTATAGTACAACATGGCAATAATCACACCCAACACATATTCTACCAACCGGTTCTCTTCATCCAATAAATACAGGTGTTCCGGATAGAAATACACCAAAACCAAGCCGAGCATGACCCCGATCAACATGCCGCATCCCACCAAAAAAACTTGATCGATAAGGTAATTGGCCAGTCGTTTATTGGCACTTGCCGCCAAAATAGCGTTGGTATATGAATGTTGCAATGCCACCTTTTGTTGCAGTTCTTCATCTTCCTGAAAGGTATCACAAGTATTTTCGAAATCGGCCAAGCGGTCGGTAAGGCCACAAACGATTCCCCTATTAAAGTCTTTTTTTCCGTTGGTACATACTTTACAAAATCGTAATTGGGCTTCACGTGTCATACAAGTTGGGGTTTTCGGGACTAAATACCATTTAAACTTTGAAACAACTCAATTTCTTTACCTCCATTTCAAAATTAAAAGGGCCTTATTACAACGGGGAAAACAAAGGGATACATCAATATTTTCGACCAATGGCCAAATTTTCGTTGAACTACAGGAAGCGTATTCCTGTTTTCGTTTGCTTCTGTCGTTTCATGGATGACGGTCAAGGCAGGTTATGGTCGTACCCCCATAAAACCCAATAGTCTTAGTAGTTTATACCATTTTTACTTTAAAACTCCCCAAAGGAAATCAGTCATTTTTTGCTTGGACGAAAAAGAAAAATAAAGCATAGCAGTAGCTACGGTTGTTTTTTATTGAAGTAAACGGAAAAGGGCAATTTCTAATGGGAAATTTAAAGGTAAAAATGGCATTAGTCTTCCTCCATTGCGGCGCAATACCGATTGTACTGCCACACCAGATCGGCAATTTTGTAGTTTTCGTTCACCTCGATCTCATCCAATACTTCCGCGCAGCCGGCAAACCATTCCCGCATCAGTGCCTTTGAAGGGTTGGCCTCCGCCCCTAGGGAAATGAGGGTTTCTTCCTTCGGTAGCTTTAAATATCTTCTGGAAAGTACAGGAACCTTCTTATAGCCGCTTCTATAACCGTGATTTTCGGGCGGAAACCCGGTTTCTGAATCCAAACCGCCACCAAAGCCATCCTCGTAAATAATTCGGGTAACCTCCTTTCCAAAATAGCCCATAGGGCCATCTTCCAAAACCAGTAGCAGCAACATTTTGTCCCTAAAACGTATTTTCCCATAACGATAGGTAGCATCGGAAGGGTATCCCTTAAACCTAATTTGATACACTTCTTCATGGTCCCACAAATCGGCATCATCCTCTAGGTTCATCCTAAATTTTATTTTATTGTTTTTCGTCAGGTCGGCATAGCCCTCAAACTGGGTACTGTCGTGTAATGTAAGTATTGCATCGCGAATTTGTGCCATCCCGAACTGCATGCAAAAGCACGCAAAACAGGTCAGCAATACCGAACGTAATGGGTACTGTTTTGTTTTCCCCCCTACCCCATACTTGTTAAAAAAAGCGTACTTCACACCTTGTTTCATTTAGTATTTTCAAATTATTGTGGCTACCTACCCATCAAAACAATGTTTATGGCCCTTCCGCGACCGGGAGTTCAAAGTAGTACACCGCTGCATCGTGGTAGTGATCGGGCAATGTTTTGGAAGATGCCAGTTGTTGCATTTCTAAAATCTAACCATAGCTACTGCTATGCTTGGATTTTCTTTTTCGCCAGTACAAAAAATCCCTGGTTTTTATTTACGTAATTTAACACCAGAAATAGTATTACGCGAAAACTCGGGCCATACGTTTTCTAAAAATTTGCTGCGTTGGAGTACGGTCGCTTCCCGATACAACTAAACCACTATGGACTAAAGTACCATAGGTTTTTAAATCCAACTAAAGTTAGCTGTTCGGAAGACTACTCCAGTATGAAAGCATCGGTATCGTTATCGGACTTACGATGATGCTCCAAATACTCGTCCACCATTTTATCCGTTATATTGCCCGTGCTCCAACAGCCGAATCCTATAGCCCAGAAATGCCGGCCCCAATATTTCTTCTTCAGTATCGGGAATTCCATTTGAAGTTTCCTGGAACTTCGACCCTTTAGCTTCTTGACAAGCGTACTGATATCCTGGGACGGGCGATACTCCAAATGCATGTGGACATGGTCCTTACTTACGACACCTTTCAAAATGTTGACCCCTTCCGCGTCACAGATCTCTATCAGGACCGTACGGCAACGCTTTTGCACATCTCCCACAAGGACAGAATATCGGTATTTCGTACTCCAGACTATATGCACCGAAAGACGAGAGACCGTATGTCCATTTACCCTTTGTTCCGACATAATAGCAAAAGTAGGTTTTTTTAGAAGCTAAAGCGAAATGCACTAAAGTGCATAGGTTGAACTATTTGCTGTGACCACTCAAAAATCATATTGATATGATCCAATGTGCTCGTAGCAATGTGCATCCTGTACGCTTTGTTTGAAAAAACTTTTCGGTAAAAGGACAATCTCCATTCTTAAGTGTTTAACGGAACATCACTCACCCATTGCTATCGTTTCACGTCCTAGACTACCTATAATTCATTCGGTTTTTAAGGTTTTCATAAGTGCAAAGGCCAAGGCATCGATAGCATCCGAATTGGATCTATTGGCAGAAACATTGGAGAGCACTACAATACCGTTTTTATGCGCCACATCCATAAGTAACGCAGACCGATACCCACCAGTTCCCCCGTTATGGAAATACCAAAGGGCATCGGAAGGCTGTGGTAACAAAAACCACCCTAGGCCGACTCCCTTCCCCTCTTCCAGCGTTTTGGTTTTAGTTCTGGTTAGCGCCAAAACCGCATTATCTTCATCAAATTGGGCAATTATAAATGTACTAAGGTCTTCCACGTTCGATAAAATACCTCCCGCTCCCATCAATACGGCCAAATCCCAATTGGGCACCACCACTCCGCCATTGCGCCCCAAAACCAGTCGGTCCTCGATCGCTGCCCTATCCGTAGTGGTATGCGGCATTCCGTATGTTTTAAATATGAGACTGTCCGCAAGCTGTTGGTAGGAACTACCGGCAATTTCGCCCAGGGTATACCCCAAAAATCCAACACCCAAATTGGAATAGGACATTTCCCGCTTTTCGGCCAACTCCATAGTATCCCTCAGGTAATTTTTTAACATCACCTCATCATAATTCGCATAGGGATTGTTCCTATGTTCAAAACGCATCGTCAAATTAGTAGGCAATCGAGGTAGTCCGGAAGTATGGTTCGATAACGATCGAAAAGTAATTTGCTGATTTTTGTGAAAGGGCACTTCCAAATGTTTATTTATGGTATCATCTAGTGCAATGCGCCCTTCTTCCACCAAATGGGCCAACATTGTGGCGGTAAAAACCTTTGAAATGGAGCCTATTTCAAAAACCGCCCCACTGTTGGAAACGGTCTTTATGGTATCGCCAGAACGTTTCACACCATAAAAACGTGTCTTACCATTTGTTATCAGTCCTATGGAAATCACCGTTTCTTCGGATAGTTTTTTAACCTTTTGAAAAATAGAATCGGACTGTGCCTTTGTAATCGCACCCCCTTCCAAATCCTCCAGGTAGTGCACGGCAGGTTTCTGTGCAAAACAAAATGTACCCGATATAAAAAAGAGCATGATAGCTCCTACGATAACTGTCCGTAGCGATGAGAATTTAATCATTTTTCCTTCTTTAATTTGAGTTTGAAGATACAATTAAACCCCTTAAAATCATGGGTATTCTTGCCCTTAAACTCCATCAGATCGCAAAACCATTTTTAATCTTACGACTCAAAAAATGGAAAGTCATACCATTTTTGCTTTGAAATTACCCAAATAAAAAGCGGTCATTCTTTGCTTGGACGAAAAAGAAAAATTAATACCATATTTACTTTGAAATGGTACGTATAGAAATTGGATTATTTTTTCGGTACTCAAGGCGAAAAACCTAAGCATAGCAGTCGCTACGGTTATTTTTTTTAACGAAGAATTCCGGAAAAAGAAACGATTTATTAGTGCTATTTCAAAGTTAATATGGTATAAACATAGCAGTGGCCACGGTTGTTTTTTATTTTGAAGTATAAGCGGAAAAGGGCAATTTTTAGTGGGTAATTTCAAGGTAGAAATGGTATCAGGTAAAAAGGGAGCTGTAATTCACTGAAACAAGGGACGCGGCACTATAGCAAGATGATGTATTTTTGAACATCGGACCACTGCCAAATGGTAGCATAAAAAAACCAATATGATTTTCTTCTATGGAACACGTGCCAGTAAAATAAAGGAGTATGCCTTGCGAAATACCAGTTGTTCCTATTGCAATACCCGCGATTCGTTTCATGTGACTACCTACAGTCGCTACTTCCACTTTTTCTGGATACCCATTATCCCCCTTTACAAAACTTCGATAGCCGAGTGCAGCCATTGCAAAAAAACTTATGCGGAAAAGGAGTTCAGCGCTGATATGCAAAAAAGTTTTTCAAGGCAAAAACTGGAAAAGCCATCAAAAAGACCGCTTTGGCAGGGATGTGGTTGTTTGGTTTTGGTAGTATTGGGGATATTCTTTTTGAGCATGTCGTTCTATGGCGTGTATTTACGTTCCAATGGCGAGGATACCATGCCAAGAGACCAAGACCCGAGAAAACAACTACTCGATACGGATATAAAGCAATTGACCTTAACCCCCGATAAACAAAAAGATTCCATTGGATCTTACTTGAAAGCATGCGTCGCCTATGACATTGTTTCGGGAATTGATACCGATAAAATAGCCTATTTTACCAAGACAGACCGGAACAAGTTACTGGTATTGCTCCGAATTCGTGATATGAAGCGAATTGCCGCCGCGGACCGTAAAGTGGTGATTACCATCATTGAAGATTGCCTTTCCGCAATGGAGAATATGGAGGGCATTACCGAGTACTACTTGGGTGTTGAGGGCAAATGGAATACCCTTTTGGTTAAAACACCGTTCGATGC
The DNA here is from genome assembly GCF_050589625.1 of Maribacter sp. 2-571. Taxonomy (NCBI): domain Bacteria; kingdom Pseudomonadati; phylum Bacteroidota; class Flavobacteriia; order Flavobacteriales; family Flavobacteriaceae; genus Maribacter; species Maribacter sp. 2-571. The sequence goes on from NZ_JBNGOP010000038.1 coordinate 27,573, forward strand.
CGACCTGAGCGGGCGCTTTGCGGACAAATACAAATTACTCCCGTTTTACGGAGCTGACACCATAAATTTGACCAACCAAAAAGACTCGATTCCACCCTCTCCCGTGCATTCGGAAATCGATACCGTGGCCAACTGATCATCAGTGAAAAACAGCTATTTTTAACCAACGTACATGACAGTAACACCTATTTAGGTTACAGCGCTCCTAAAACTTTGAAATCGAATCAATCACACCATCGGTCTAGCCTTTTTTTCGCGTGAATGTCTTAAAAAAGACGTTCGGCAGCACATCGGGCTACGGCATAACTTAGAAACAAAACCAATTCACCTTTACGGCACTATGTGACATTTTAACTTTGAAATGGTATTTGATCGATTGGCGGCTTACGACAAACTCGCCAGACTCTTTTCAAGGGTTTCAATTTTTGCCTCGGCATCGGCTTGTTTTTGCCGCTCTTTGGCAATCACTTGTTCCGGTGCGTTGTTTACGAACCGTTCATTCTCCAATTTTTTGGATACGGATCGTAAAAACCCACGGGCATAGTCCAACTCCGTCTTAATCTTTTCTATTTCGGCGCCCACATCGATAGTACCGCTTACCGGAACAAAATACTCGTTGCTCTTTACCCGAAAACTCAGGGCACCTTCCAATGGCGCATCTACATAATGGATTTCGGATACGTTGGTAAGCTTCCGAATAACGGTATCCCAGGCATCCCCTATATTTTCTTCGTTCAACACGGAAAGCGCAATAGCGTCTTTCATCGGGATCTGTTTTTCTTTTCGAATATTCCGGATTCCCGAAACAACGCCTTCGGCAAACTCAAAGCCCTGAAGCAACGCTGCATCTGCGGTTTCCACAGTAGGCCATTTTGCAACGATCAATGCCTGATTGGGATTGCGTTCCCCCAAGCGGTGCCATACCTCTTCGGTTAAAAACGGCATAAACGGATGCAACAATTTCAGCGTTTCCTCGAACCAACCGATTACCCTATCCTTGGTAGCAGTGTCAATAGGTTGTTGGTAGGCCGGCTTCACGATTTCCAGAAGCCAGGAACAGAAATCGTCCCAAACCAACTTATAAATGGCCATTAGCGCATCGGATATCCTATATTTACTAAAGTGATCTTCTATTTCCGCCAAGGTGCGATGAAACTTCGAAGCATACCATTCCAGACCCAGTGCCGCAGCCCGGGGCTGATCGATTTCGGCCGTTTCCCAACCTTGGATCAACCGTAGGGCATTCCATATTTTATTGGAAAAATTTTTCCCTTGTTGGCAAAGATCCTCATCGAACATTAAGTCGTTACCCGCCGCAGAACTCAATAATAGCCCCACCCTTACCCCATCGGCGCCATATTCTGAAATTAGGGCCAAAGCATCCGGGGAATTCCCCAGTTGTTTGGACATTTTTCGGCGTTGTTTGTCCCGTACCAGACCGGTAAAGTATACGTTCTGAAAAGGGCGCTCTTCCCGGTACTCATATCCAGATACGATCATTCTTGCGACCCAAAAGAAAATAATGTCCGGACCGGTAACCAAATCGTTCGTAGGATAATAATAGCTTACCTCCTTACCCTTGGGGTTCAAAATTCCCCCAAAAACGCTTATGGGCCATAGCCATGAGGAAAACCAAGTATCCAACACATCGGGGTCTTGACGCAGGTCTTCGGCTTTCAAATCGGGCCGATCGGCCTTTTTTCGTGCCATTAGCAACGCATCTTCCTTGTTTTCTGCAACTACAAAATCGTTTTGGCCATCACCATAGTAATAGGCCGGTATCTGCTGTCCCCACCAAAGCTGGCGGGAAATGTTCCAATCGCGGATGTTGGACATCCAATGGCGATAGGTATTTTCAAATTTCTTTGGAAAAAAGCGCACTTCTTCGGTGTCCATAACCGCTTTTATGGCAGGTTTCACCAAATCTTCCATCGCAAGGAACCACTGATCGCTCAAACGCGGCTCGATTACGGCTTTTGTGCGTTCGCTGGTGCCTACCTTGTTCAAATGTGTCTCGGTCTTTACCAAGAGGCCCAACTCCTTGAGTTCCTTGGCTATCGCCTTGCGCACTTCAAAACGGTCCTTCCCTTCATAATGGAGGCCAAAAGAATTCAATGTGGCGTTCGGATTGAAAATATCAATTGTTTCCAGATCATGCCTCTCGCCAAGGGCCTTATCGTTGATATCGTGTGCCGGGGTGACCTTTAAACAACCGGTCCCGAACTCCACATCCACGTATTCGTCGGCTATAATGGGAATCGCCCTGTTACAGATGGGCACTATGGCCTTTCGTCCCTTTAAATGACGGTATCGGTCGTCGTTGGGATTGATACAGATGGCAGTGTCGCCCAAAATGGTTTCCGGCCTGGTAGTGGCAATGGTCACCATTTCGTCCGAATCCTCTATTTTATAGGATAGGTAGTACAACAGTCCCTGTTTTTCTTCATAAACGACCTCTTCATCGGAAAGGGTAGTCAACGCTTCGGGATCCCAATTGACCATACGGTGCCCGCGATAGATCAACCCCTTGTTAAAAAGGTCGACAAATACCTTTATAACCGAGGCGTACATATCGTCATCCATGGTAAACTTGGTACGCTCCCAATCACAGGAACACCCTAATTTTTTAAGCTGTTCCAGAATAATTCCTCCATATTCATCGGTCCAGCTCCAGGCGTGCTTTAGGAACTCGCTTCGGGAAAGATCGGATTTTTCGATCCCATCGGCCTTCAGTTTTGCCACCACCTTGGCTTCGGTAGCAATGGAAGCATGGTCCATTCCGGGCACCCAGCAGGCATTTTTACCCATTAAACGTGCCCTACGGATCAAAACGTCCTGTATGGTGTTGTTTAACATATGCCCCATGTGGAGGACGCCGGTTACGTTCGGCGGAGGTATTACGATGGTATAGGGCTCCCTTTCATCCGGTTCGGAATGAAAAAAGCGGTGCTCCATCCAGTAGTCGTACCACTGTTGTTCCACCTGTTTAGGGTCATATTTTGAGGGAATCTCCATATTTTGGTATGGTATTTGTTTCTTAGCAGGTGGTTCGTTGATCGAGCTACCGTTTTGATGTTAAATCTTCAAACGATCTAACAATTTCCACTCGTTGGAAATACGAAACAAAAATAAGTAACGTTCATAGATAACAAAACAATTTTGTAGGTTCATCCTAAAAGATTTAATTTTGAAATTCACCCAAAACTAGAAAATCATGAAAAAAATAGTACTTCTATTATTTGTAGGCCTGATGGGACTTAGTGCTACGGCACAGGACAAGGCAGCTAAAATAGACTTCCAGTCGGAAACCGTGGACTACGGAACCATTGAAAAAGGTTCGGACGGTGTTCGCGTATTCGAATTCACCAATACGGGCGATGCGCCATTGATCATCAGCAAAGTAAGCTCGAGCTGTGGCTGTACCATCCCTAAAAAACCGGAAGAGCCGATCTTGCCCGGTAAAACAGGAGAGATCCAAGTAAAATATGACACCAATAGGGTGGGACCGATCAGAAAGGCCATTACGGTCATTTCCAACGCCGACACACCAACAAAGGTGTTGAAAATAAAAGGGGAAATTAAAGCTCCGGAAGGAAAATAATTTTACCGTCTCAATAAAAAAGCCCCGTTACCTTTGGTATCGGGGCTTTTTTATTGGTCCTCATCGAAGGGATAGCGGGAAAACCTTAAACCGCGCGTTACCATGGTACCGTTCTGGCAAGCTGCGCCAATAGCGACCCACTCAGGGCGATAAATAAAACGGACTCCCTTTGCTTTGTCCACAAGGATTTCCCATTTTTGCGGTAAATTAACTTGCCATGCCAAACGTCTCCCAAAAAGGGCGCTCCATGCCCGAATCCCCCATCAGGAAGCTTGTGCCCTTTGCCGAAGCTGCCAAAAAAAATGGGGCCAACGTTATCCATCTCAATATCGGTCAACCCGATATCAAAACACCGCAGGTCGCCCTTGATGCGGTAAAGAACAATACCATAGAAGTTTTGGCGTATAGTAGAACGGAAGGTTCCGAAACCTACCGTACCAAATTGGCCAACTATTATGGCACGCATGGCATTGCGGTAAACGCGGACAATATTATCATCAGTACCGGTGGCTCGGAGGCCCTATCCTTTGTTATGGGCAGTATTGCCGATGCCGGCGACGAAATCATTATTCCGGAACCATTTTACGCCAATTACAACGGTTTTGCCAGTGCCGCCAATGTAACCGTAGTTCCGGTAGTGTCGGAAATCGATCGAAATTTCGCATTGCCGCCCATATCGGAGTTCGAAAAGTTGATCGGTCCTAGGACCAGGGCCATTTTCATATGCAATCCCGGGAATCCCACAGGATATCTGTACAGTAAGGAAGAAATCGACCAATTGGCGGACATCGTCCGTAAAAAAGATATCTTTTTGGTAGCCGACGAAGTCTATCGGGAGTTCACCTATGATGATCGGGAGCATTATTCCATTTTGCAAATACCCGGTCTGGAAGAAAATGCCATCGTGGTCGACTCCGTTTCCAAGAGATATAGCATGTGCGGTGCCCGGGTGGGTTGCTTGGTATCCAAAAATAAGGACCTTGTTCAAACGGCGATGAAATTTGCCCAAGCACGATTATCGCCCCCTACCTATGCCCAGTTGGCCAGTGAGGCGGCCTTGGAAACACCTGCCAGCTATTTTGAGGAGGTAAAAACGGAATATGTTGCGCGAAGGGACCTTCTTATTTCGGAACTGGAAAAAATTGAGGGCATAAAAGTAGCTCGGCCGCAAGGCGCTTTTTACTGTATAGCCGAACTGCCCATAACCGATGCCGATGATTTCGCGCAATGGCTCCTGGAAGACTTTAGGGTAAACAACGAGACCGTAATGGTCGCCCCGGCCGCCGGATTCTATGCCACTCCCGGACTGGGCAAGAATCAGATCCGTATCGCTTACGTGCTGGATCAAGAACGACTGAAACGGGCCGTACACATATTAAAGGAGGCCTTAAAAAGCTATATCGGTTAATGCAGTTACAGGAAAACAAATCACTTAAAACGTACAACACCTTTGGAATAGCGGCCAGGGCACGCTATTTTCTGGAAATTAATTCCATAGCGGAATTGGAGGAGGCCTTGCAGTTAAAAAAATTCAACACGCCTTTCGTGATCAGCGGGGGAAGCAATATATTGCTTACCAAAGATATTGAAACCCTGGTCTTGCATATCAATTTAAAAGGAATCGCTATTGTATCGGAAAACGAGGATTCGGTCATCCTAAAAGTCATGGCCGGGGAAAATTGGCACAACCTGGTGCTGTGGACCTTGGAACGCGATTATGGCGGATTGGAAAACATGTCGTTGATTCCCGGAAACACCGGTACGGCACCCATCCAAAATATCGGTGCTTATGGGGTGGAACTAAAGGATAGTTTTGAGAGTTGTGAAGCCATGAACATCCATGACCAGCAACTGCAGACCTTTTCCAAGGAGGCATGCCAGTTCGGTTATCGCAATTCTTTTTTTAAAAATGAAGGAAAAGGAAAATTTATCATCACCTCGGTAAACTTGCGGCTTACCAAAAAAAATCACCTTTTGCGCACGGGATATGGCGCAATAATGGAAGCGTTAAAACGCAATAAGGTTACCGAAGTGACCATAAAGGACATTTCCGAGGCCGTAATCGCCATTCGTCAACAAAAACTGCCCGACCCCAACGTTTTGGGCAACAGTGGTAGTTTTTTTAAAAATCCCATTATTTCGGAGCAGGCGTTCCAAACCTTTAACGCCGAATATCCAAAGGCCCCTTTTTATAAAGTATCGGACAGTGAGTATAAAATACCCGCCGGTTGGCTCATTGAACAATGTGGTTTTAAGGGAAAACGTTTCGGGGACGCCGGGGTGCATAAAAATCAGGCTTTGGTTTTGGTAAACTACGGAGCGGCCACCGGAAGCGAACTATTGGCACTAGCCGAACGTATTATGGCGGCGGTCTTCCAACAATTTCAAATCAGCATAGTACCAGAGGTCAATATCATCTGAACGGCGTTACCGTAGCCCTACAAATCTCGTATCGGCCCAAAAAAATAACCCCCGAAGAATCTCCGGGGGCTATACCAAACCAAACTAACCAAAAACTAAATGCATAGTTACCAGCTACACATTTATCTAATTAAAATTTTGAGATAACGCTCTTTACAATCAATTTTATAAATTCGCGTTGTCTTATATACGGTGGAACAATCACCTTTGGATGTCCAAATCAAAAAAAAAATAAAAATCCTACAATTTATATGAGTACACTTCTTGAAAAGCACATTGTAGAACTGCTTCAAGAGCGAAATGAAAAAGCCATTTCCCTTTTGTACGAAAACTATGGGGACACCCTATTCGGCGTGGCGAACAAGGTAGTAAGGGACGAGGAAATGGCACAGGATGTACTTCAGGAAAGCTTTGTGAAAATTTGGAAAAAGTCGGACTCTTACGACCCTTCAAAAGCAAAACTTTTTACCTGGCTTTTTAGGATTACCAGAAATACCGCCATTGATAAATTGAGAAGTGCCAACACAAAAACCGATAAGGAAATCCAAATAGATGTTTCGGACGTATATACCTTAGGTATAAACAGCACTAAGCCGGAGTTGATGGATGTCCGTGAAAACTTGGAAAAAATCGAACTGAAGTATCAGGTGGTTTTGGAAGCATTGTTTTTTCAGGGGATGACACAGCAAGAAGCAAGCGATGAGCTCGATATTCCCTTGGGAACTATTAAGTCTCGTTTGAAAATTGGACTTCGAGAACTGAAGAAAATTTATGACCCAGTTGTTATTTTGTTGTTTGTACTGCACTTGATTCAATAACGGGCAAGGTTTACTCTGGGGGCCAAAACAGATAAACGTTGCAAGAAACAAACAAATCATGAAAGATAAAATAAAGATTTTTCTGGATTCCGATCTTTTGGAGAAGTACTTGATCGGGTTGACCACCGACCAAGAAAATTTACAGGTAGAGCGTTATATTGCGCTATATCCAGAGGTTCGTGATGCATACAATGAATTACAGGACAACCTGGAAGCGTATGCAAAAATGTATGCCATTCCGGCTCCCGAAGGACTGAAAGAGCAGATTTTGAACGGTTTGAAAACGGACAAGGTCAGCAGCAGACGCTTTTTACGTTATGCGGTAGCTGCAAGTGTAGCCATGCTCCTCTTTGCGGGGGCGTCTTATTTCTTTTGGTCGGAAAATCAAATGTTACAACAAGAGAATGCCATTGTTAACAGTAAAATAGAAAGCCTGGAAGCCGATATGCGCGAAGGCCTTGAGGATGTTCGAAACCAGTTTATAGTGTTGAACAATCCACAGACCAAAAAGCTCAATATCAAGGGAAATACCAAGGCTAAGGAGTTGAAAGCGGTCGCCTATGTGAACCCGGTGAAGAAACTCTCTTACATCAACGTAAGTAAGCTGCCCAATCTTCCGGAAAACCAGTGTTTTCAAATGTGGGCCGAAGTTGATGGTAAAATGATCAACTTGGGAATCATTCAAGAGGCTACGGAAAAGGACAAGTTATTGGCACTACCCTACGCCGATAAGGCAATGGGCTATATTACTATAGAGCCGGAAGGTGGCAACGAGAAACCTACGGTATCCAATATTGTTGCCAACATTACGTATTAGGTTTTCTTTGAACAACATTTTAAAGGCCCGGCAGACATGTCGGGCCTTTATTTTTGTAAATTTGTAAAAAAGTAGCGTATGAAATTGTTTTTTCTGACCATAGGGCTCTTGGCGTTGGCATTTGCCGGAATCGCCATTAAAATATGGTCTAAAAAAGATGGCAAATTCGCAGGTACCTGTGCCAGTCAAAGCCCGTTTCTCAATAAAGATGGAGAAGCCTGTGGCATGTGCGGCAAACTACCGAGCGAACAGGACTGCAAAAAAGATACGCTTACTGCATAAGAACCGTTTATAACCCCCGTCAGCAGTTTCATGTCCTATACGTTGAAAAACACCCCCGAAACCCTGAACGACACCATTCAAAAGGCTAAGCAAGGCAATCAAATTGCTTTTAGCATTCTTCTCGATTGGTTTTGGAACGATGTTTATGGCTTTCAATTGAAACGCACCAGAAACGAAAACGACGCCGAAGACATCAGCATACAAACATTTTCGAAAGCGTTCGATAAAATTCAAAGCTTCGACGAAAGTTACGTGTTCAAAACGTGGCTGATCACCATTTCAAAAAACATCCACATCGACCTTGTCCGAAAACGGAAAAAAGACATCCTGAACACGCACTCGGGAAATACCGACGCGGCCAAAAAGGTACTGGATGACGCCCCCACGGTAGAAGATAGGTTGATTACCGAACAAAACCTTGCCACGCTATTGGGGCATATCAAAAAATTGAAACCCCACTATCGGGAAATCATCAACCTGAGGTATTTTCAAGAACTGTCGTACGCCGCTATTGCGGAGCAATTGAACGAGCCTATGAACAACGTAAAGGTAAAATTACTGCGTGCCAAAAAACTGCTTTCCCAGTCCATCAAGGGCTCTTAACGGCCCACCAGCGTATTCGTTGACCTTGCATCCAAAACAAAGAAAAAAACCTAAATAAGGTTGAATTCCTTTTGCTGCCGAATCGCCTAGGCGGATTGTGAACGGGAAATGTACAAACGGGCCAGACCCAAATAGTTCGTATATTTGTACTTCAATAAAAAGCTATGAGTACGGAAACAAATACTAGTGTGGCACCCCCTAAGGGAAAACCGAAATGGCTACGTGTTAAACTCCCTACAGGAAAAAAATACACCCAACTTCGCGGACTGGTAGAAAAGTACGACCTGCATACGATATGCACCTCCGGAAGTTGCCCGAACATGGGAGAATGTTGGGGAGAGGGTACGGCAACATTTATGATTCTCGGGAATGTATGTACGCGATCTTGCGGGTTTTGTGGCGTAAAAACGGGCAGGCCCGATCAGGTGGACTGGGCCGAACCGGAAAAAGTGGCACGATCCATAAAAATCATGGGCATCAAGCACGCCGTGATCACCTCTGTAGATCGGGACGACTTAAAGGATATGGGTTCCATCATATGGGCCGAAACCGTACAGGCTATTCGCCGTATGAATCCTGAAACCACCCTAGAAACCTTGATTCCGGATTTTCAGGGAATCGAAAGACATTTGGACCGTATTATCGCCGTAGCACCGGAGGTCGTCTCCCATAATATGGAAACCGTAAAACGACTGACCCGCGAAGTACGTATTCAAGCACGGTACGAACGAAGTTTGGAAGTACTGCGCTATTTGAGGGCCAACGGTATCAATCGGACCAAATCGGGTATCATGTTGGGCCTGGGCGAGCGTGAGGAAGAAGTGATCGCCACGTTGAAGGACCTAAGGGAAGCGAACGTTGATGTGGTCACCCTAGGACAATATTTACAACCTTCCAAAAAGCACTTGCCCGTTAAAGAATTCATTGTTCCCGACCAATTTAAAAAATATGAGGAAATCGGACTCGAAATGGGTTTCCGGCATGTGGAAAGTGGCGCTTTGGTGCGCTCTTCCTATAAGGCCCACAAACATATTCATTAAGGATAGTAGCAAAGACCTAGGGGATTTTCGTTGAGCGGTATTAAAAATGTCGTTGTTAAAAAATGAACCTAGAGTTCAATCTGCACTGAATAATGTTTGAAAACCGGTCCTTTCCTTTGTAACACCAATTTACCTTTAAAATGAGCCGACCCAAGCCGTTCATTATCCACTTCCTTTTCGTTCAAAGGCTTTGGTAAATGAAAAAACAACTTGGTAGTTTGTGACGCATTTTAAGGATGAATTGGTATAAATCGTTTCTTTTAAGGCATAAAAAACCAGTATTGAAAAAAACTACCATAGGCATTAACGGTTTCGGAAGAATTGGGCGCACCTTGTTTCGCCTATTGTCGGACTACCCTCATTTGGAGGTTCGCATGATCAACGATCTCTCGGATGCCCGGACCCTATCCCATCTCTTAAAATACGATAGCATCCATGGTCCGTTCAAGGAGACGGTCACTTTTGATGAAGGGGAGATCATCGTAAACGGCAGATCTATAGCATTGACCAATGCAAAGCACCCCAATGAAATCGATTGGGCTTCCGAAAATGTAGATGTTGTGGTGGAAGCGAGCGGCAAATTCAAGGACAGGCCTACACTGGAACAGCATCTGAAAAACGGTGCCAAAAAAGTTATTCTGTCGGTACCTCCACAATCGGAGGACATTAAAATGATCGTATACGGCATCAATGAGGAAACATTGACCGCTGGGGATACTATTATTTCGAACGCCTCGTGCACCACGAATAACGCGGCACCCATGATCAAGGTGATCAACGACCTTTGCGGCATAAACCAGGCCTATATTACCACCATCCATTCCTATACTTCCGACCAAAGTTTACACGATCGGCCGCACCACGACCTTAGACGGGCCCGTGCGGCCGGACAGTCCATAGTACCCACCACCACTGGAGCGGCAAAGGCATTGACCCATATTTTTCCGGAGCTATCGGAGGTAATCGGGGGCTGCGGTATACGCGTGCCGGTCCCGAACGGCTCCCTTACCGACATCACTTTCAATGTAAAAAAACAGACTTCGATCCAGGAAATCAACGAAACTTTCAAAAGTATTTCGCATAAAAAATTGAAAAACATACTTTTATATACCGAGGACCCAATAGTTTCCGTGGATATAAACAATAGTTGTTATTCTTGCACGTTTGATTCTCAGATGACTTCGGTAATCGGCAGCATGGTAAAAATAATCGGTTGGTACGACAATGAAACCGGATATAGCAGCCGTATTATCGATTTGATCCAGTTATTGGTCGACAAAAAATTTATTTGACACGAATACCGCTACATATCCGTCGCTTTCTTAACTTCCTGGCAGTACTCCTGTTATTGGGGTCGGGCAAACTGTATTCCCAAGATTCCATCCCCCCAAAAACCTATGATGTCTATTTTCAAGAGGCCATGGCCTTTCGGCATCAGAACAAACTGGACCTGGCCTTGGAAGCATTGGAAAATGCCGCTAAGGTAGCCGAGAAGAACGATAACATTAAGGCGGTTATCGATGCGTTGCACAAGTTTTCGATCATCTACCTGGAACTGGGGAAGAAAAGCAATTCCGAAGTCTATTGGGATCGGGCGAACGCCCAGCTTAAAAAAATGGAGTACCCCTATGGAAATGCCGTACAAAAATATATCGGCGCCCTGTACAAGTATCGCGAGGGCAATAATTTTCAGGCGATCGCGGAACTCAACGAGGCCAAACAGCTGAGCAACGATCGTAACTTGGTCAATAACATCGTGCTGGCGGAAGGCAATATTTACTTGGCCCGGGAAAAATATGACACCGCCACCAAAAACTTCAATTCGTTAATTATCAATACCGACCCTTTTGAACAGCAATACCTGTCGGCAAAGGCTCGGCTCGGTCTGGCCAAATTAAATTTGGCGCTTAACAATTTGGAGGCCAGTGCGATCCATGCCGAAAATGCTCTGCAGCTCGCCAATAAAAACCAATTTTTTGTTCAGATCGTTGCTTCCAATGAGTTGTTGGCGGGCATTTATGAACGGATGAAACGCTACGACAAATCGCTCGTAAACGTCAGAAACCTGCTTACCATAAAGGATTCGTTGTTTACAGTGGATAAACTGAAGAACGAAACAAAGGCTGCCGAAAAAATACAATTCGACTTTTTTACCAACGAAATTGCCCGTTTGGAAGAAAAAAACGAAGCCTTGAGCCAGAAAGCACGTAGTTCGGAACTGACCACGATTTTGACCTCGGCCTTCCTTACCATTATTTCGTTATTGGCGGTATCGCTATATCGAAACAACCAGATCAAATTAAAAACCAACGATCTCCTGCAGACCAAGAACAACGAACTTCAGTCTGCCCGGGATGCTGCCGTCCAGGCCATGGAAGCAAAAACCAATTTCCTTTCCACGGTAAGCCATGAGCTGCGTACACCTTTGTACGCTGTAACCGGACTGACGCATCTTCTTTTGGAGGAGAACCCCAGTAAAAACCAAAAAGAACATTTGAAAGCACTAAAATTTTCGGGTGATTACCTATTGAACTTTATCAATGATATACTACATATCAATAAGATAGACGCCGACAAATTAGAGCCGCTAATGGTGGAGTTCCACCTTAAAAAAATGCTACAGGAGGTCATCGATTCCCTACAGCAGAGCGCCAAGGAAAACAAGACGAAAATTGTGCTCGACTACGACGAGGAAATTCCGTCCCACTTGATGAGCGACCCCGTAAAACTTTCCCAAGTTTTCATGAACCTCGTTGGCAATGGCCTGAAGTTCACCAAAAATGGGGAGGTAACCGTAATTGCCAGACTGATGAAGAAGTTCGAGGAAGACGTAACGCTCTACTTCGAGGTAGCCGATACCGGCATCGGAATTTCAAGGGAACAACAGGAAACCATTTTCGAAGGTTTTGAACAAGGGTCTATACAGATCAATAGGGAATATGGCGGTACGGGGCTCGGACTCACCATCGTAAAAAGCTTACTGGGGCTTTTCGGAAGTAAAATACAACTACAGAGCGAACTGGGCAAAGGCAGTTCATTCTTCTTTGAATTAAAACTAAAAAGTAAAGACGGCGTGACGGAAGATATCCCTTTTGAAAACAGTGAGCGGACCTATGAATTTAAAGGACTCCATATTCTGATTGTGGAGGACAATAAGATCAACCAGGTCATTACCAAAAAAATGCTGACCAAAAAAGAAGTGACCAGCGACATCGCCAACAACGGTATGGAAGCGGTAGAGATGGCGAAAAACAATCGGTACGACGCTATTTTGATGGACATCCATATGCCCGGTATCAGTGGTGAGGAAGCCACGATAGAAATCCGAAAATTTGACAAGCAAATCCCGATTATCGCCCTAACGGCCATTTCCCTGGACGATAGTTTGGAGAGTTTTTATGCGGCAGGTTGTGACGATGTAGTGACCAAACCATTCAAACCGGAAGTGTTTTACCAAAAAATCGGGGAGAATATTTTCCATAACAAAAGAATTAAGGACGCCTCTTAAGTCCTTAGGCGACCGTTTCCATAACCCATTTTTCGAATACCTCATCATCCGGCTTGAAAAAACGATGGGCAATGGGCAGATAATACAATTCAGAAACGTTACCCTTTAAACGTACATAGTCCTTCTCGGTGGTCAGTACCTGCGATTTGGTATTTATCCGTTCCAGATCGGCAGCAGAAAAGCTATGATGGTCCGGGAACTTCAAATGGGTAACGTTCAACCCCAACCCTTTAAGATAAGCCACCAGCGGAGCAGGATCGGCAATACCGGTCACCAATGTGATATCGGTGCCCAATACCGCAAGTTCTTGAGGCCCGTTTTCGCCATAGATGGCCTTGCCGTACTCCAAATACGAAAAAACCAAACGTTGGTACGCGCGTGGTTTTAGTCGTTCGATAACCCTTTGTTTTTCATTTTTGGAAAGGTGTGGCGGACACTTAGTGACCACAATAATATCGGCCCTTTTTGCCGACACCTTATGATCCCTAAGGTTTCCGGCAGGTAGATAAAGGTCATCAACATACAACTTTCCATAAGCGGTCAAAAGGATGTAAAGGGTCGCCTTTACCTTTCGATGCTGGAAGGCATCGTCCAACAAAATCAGGTCCGGTGCGATGGTGCGCTCCAAAGTGCTTATTCCGTTCCGGCGATCAGCGTCCACCGCTACGGCTACCTCGGGGAACTTTTGATATATTTGGTAGGGCTCATCCCCTATTTCCAATACCGAGCTGGTATTTTCCGCAAGTTGGTACCCTTTTGAACTTCGTTTGTATCCGCGGCTCAGTACCGCTATTTTTTGAGACTTAAAACCACTTGAGAACATTCGGATCAAGAACTCGATCATCGGCGTTTTCCCCGTACCGCCCACGCTTAGGTTCCCCACGCAAATTGTGGGTGTATCGTATGTTTTTGAAGAAAACCAGCCCTTATCATAAGCGAGGTTTCGCAGTCGTACCACTAGCGCATACAACAGTGAAAAGGGATACAGTATTTTTCTAAGCATCAACACGGCAACGAAAATATAATATTTTATCTTTGGAAGGCATTTTGATTATCAAAGGTATCGCCATTTTGAAAATATTCGTTTGAAAACCTTACTTGTGGCGCGCTTTTAAACACACGCACCATCTGACACGAAGAAGGTTTGCACGGACACTGCACCAAACCTAAGGCAAACAAGCTTTTATGAACCGATATGTACTAGGGCGTGTTAACACAAAATAGGTATCTTTGTTAAATGGAATTGACGGATACCCAATTTGAAACAATCAGCTC
>NZ_JBNGOP010000039.1:0-31761 GCF_050589625.1 Maribacter sp. 2-571
GAACGAATTTCAAATTTCAAAGAACGACAATTGCAACCAATTGAAAATCTTTTAGTTACAACCGGACACTATTGACTTTGTACTAACTACTTTGAACTGACCACTTTCTAATTATTACCAAACATCTGTTCATTGCTAATTGCTAATTGCTAATTGTTCATTGAAAAAAGACTGCTTCGCTGAAGGAGCAAGGAGAAAAGACAAATTCAAGTTCAAGTGTCAAGTTCAAGAGTCAAGTGTCAAATTCAAAAATCAAACACAAACGAACAACTGATTACTCATTACCTTGTACTGACCACTTTCCAGTTATTACTAGACATTTGTTCATTGCTAATTGTTCATTGTTCATTGAAAAAAGACTGCTATCCTGTCAAGCTTGTCGAGACGTGTTTTAAAACGTAAGTTCAAGGGGCGGGTTCAAAAAAAGCAGCGGTATGGCCAACGAATCTTAGGTAGTGAGTTCGGTGAACAAACTCTCCAGGTTTTTGTTTTTACGGCTCAACTGTAGGGTCTTCAGCTGATTGTCGTGGGCAAAGTCGAATACTGCCGGCCGCATATCCTTGGCCGTATCAAAAGTAATCTCGTAAACGAAACCGTGTACGTTTTTAACATGGACCGCATGGGGCAGTTGGTTCAAGAAAGCTTCCTCTACCCGATAATCGAATTCGACTTCGATCAGCTGCTCTTCGGCCTCCCGAAGCTCCGACAGTTTTTTGTTGGCGACCAATACCCCCTTGTTAATGATCAATACCCGATCACAGACCGCTTCTACCTCCTTCATGATGTGGGTAGAGAGCAAAATGGTTTTCTCCCTGCCGATTTCCCGGATCAATTTTCGGATTTCCATCAGTTGGTTGGGGTCGAGCCCCGTAGTGGGTTCATCCAAGATCAGTACCTCCGGGTCGTGTATAAGGGCGGCGGCCAAGCCTACCCGTTGCCGATAGCCTTTGGACAGTTGTCCTATTTTTTTGTGGGCCTCGGGTTCAAGCCCGGTAAGCGAAACGACCTCCGCAATACGGTTTTTGGAAACACCATAGGCCTCGGCATTGAATGCCAGGTATTCCTTTACGAACATTTCCAAATAAAGGGGATTGTGCTCCGGAAGATAACCAATGGTGCTGCGCACCGCTTTTGACTGGGTGTTTACATCAAAATCGTTTACGTGTGCCTCGCCCGTATCGGCGGCGTAAAAGGTGGTCAGTATTTTCATCATCGTAGATTTCCCAGCGCCGTTGGGGCCTAAAAAACCCACAATTTCACCCTTTCCCAAAGTAAAGGACACTTGGTCCAAGGCTTTTTGAGTACCAAAGGCCTTACTTATATTTTTTACGGAAATAGACATGTATGCTCCATTTTAGTCCAAAAGTAAACAATCTCCAACCATCTTGGAAACGATACCTCCATGTGGCCTTCGTTGTCATTTTTGAGGTCGGTAGGCGTTTCCATTTCTTAAAAGAATAGAATCGAACATGTTGTTCGTGACCGGAAAAGCCGGTATTTGAATCAGATAGTAGATCTTATTTGGAAGATAAGGGTAGCCTGCGTCGAACGAAAAGGACGATAAGGTGCAAAAAGCGACCTAAAGTACGCTTCGGGGTAGCTTTGGAAAAGAAAACACAAATCAAAACAAAAAGCTTTTGCTACGGGGCGTGGCGCAACGGGAATTGCTTCTCTAAAACCGCACTGCGCTTAGCCGAACCGTTGTAGCACATTATGAGCATTTAGACAGAATGTGGTCATCTCAACAATATTATACGGATAGATTTGTTATATTTGTACGTATAAAACTTGAATTTAAGATGGATGCAAAATTGACGCTTAAACTAAATCAAAAAATTATCGAGAAAGCAAAGCTATATGCTTCCGATAAAAAAATGAGTTTATCCCGAATAGTGGAATCCTACCTTCAATCGCTTACATCGGAAAATAATGGGAGTGAACTTGAAATATCGCCTTTTGTGAAAAGTATAGCTACGGGAACAAAAATTCCAGTCAATTTAGACTACAAAAAAGAGTATTCTGATTTTCTTATTGAAAAATACAAATGAGTAAGAGAGTTTTCATCGACACTAATGTAATGCTGGACCTTTTAGGAGAAAGACCACCCTTTTATGAACCAATTGCAAAAATCGCAACCTTAGCGGAAAAAGAAAGACTAACAATGGTAGTCTCTCCAATTTCTTTCGCAACTGTGAATTATTTTCTTTCGAAATTTGAGAACCCAAAAATCGCACGAGAAAAGTTGAGAAAATTTAAAATTCTCTGTGAAATATGCGCTATTGACGAACAAACAATCGAGAAGGGTTTGAATTCATCTATAAAAGATTTCGAGGATGCGTTGCAATATTTTGGCGCAACGGAATCAGAGTGCGAAATAATCATAACAAGAAACGGAAAAGACTTTAAGAAATCCCTTTTACCAATAATGACGGCCAAGGAATTCCTAAGCAGCCTGAACTAAAAATAACTGCGCATAGCTCAGTGGGCGGTTGTCGGCAACCATAATCGACTTAAAAAACACTCTTGAATGTTTGTAAAAAGTGTCTAACTCGATTAAGGAGTTATTTTAAGGTAGAAATGGTATAAACCTAATACAGTGGTCGCATATGTAATTGTAGTGTTTGCGTATGTTTAAGAAAGCGCAAAATCAATGGATGCCTCAAAGGTAGGTTCAGGAAAAAGTTTGCATGCATTCGATCGAAAAAACAAAAAAAAGGCCAGCAGAAATTTTATTGTTGAATTTAATTGTTACTTTAGCCAAAGTTTAAGTGTACAATGAGTAAGCAATATTTTTATAACGGTTTTTACTTTTATTTCTTTTTTAGGAAAGAAGCGGGACTGTTATAGGATATTGAAAAGTAATATGATATAAAGTCCCGCAACTAGCGGGACTTTTTTCGTTCTATCCGATGATAGCGCATTATTTATAGGACCGTTGTACGGTAAACAACCAATAGTGATGAACATGAAAATAGCCATTCAGGGAATTAAGGGGTCTAACCACCATCAGGTGGCTAGGGACTGTTTTGGTGATGGGGCCGACCTGATCGAATGCATGTCGTTCGATGCCTTGGTGGATGCCTTGCTTCAACGGGACGCCGATACCGGTATTATGGCCATAGAAAATTCCATAGCAGGGTCCATCATCCCCAATTACGCCTTGATCTATCAAAACGGGCTTCATATTGTAGGGGAGCATTATTTGAACATCCATCACCATCTGATGCTGCTGCCGGGGCAAACGATCGACGATATCGAGGAGGTGCGGTCGCATCCGATGGCCCTGTTGCAATGCAAGGCATTTTTCAGCGCGTTTCCGCACATTAAATTGGTAGAAGATGCCGATACCGCCGAAACGGCACAGCATATTCAAGAACAACAATTGAAGGGTATTGCGGCAATTGCACCTCGGGTAGCGGCCGATTTGTACGGTTTGGACATCGTAGCCGAGGACATTCAGACGATTAAAAATAATGCAACGCGATTTATTATTGTGCAAACAGAACGGGCCGACGTGGAAAGGAACGAAATCAATAAAGCCTCTATCCGGTTTATGACCGACCATAAAAGGGGCAGTCTTGCGGCAATGCTTAACGTAATGAGCGATTGTTTGATGAATTTGACCAAGATCCAATCCTTGCCGGTTATTCAAACCCCTTGGAAATACGCCTTTTTTGTCGACCTGACCTTTGCGGAATATGCCCACTTCGAAAAGGTGAAAACGCTTTTGAACATCATGTCCGAAGATTTTAAAGTGCTCGGGGAATATAAAAATGCCAGAATATGATACGCACCGCAAATCGATTGCATACTGTAGCGGAATACTATTTTTCCAAAAAGCTCAGGGAAGTACGGGGATTGATCGCGGAAGGACGGCCCATTATAAATATGGGTATCGGAAGTCCCGACCTGACCCCGCCACAAACGGTGCTCGATGCCATAAAAAATGCCATAAGCGACACAGGTGCACACCAGTACCAGAGTTATCAGGGATTGCCGGGGCTACGACAGGCTTTTGCGGATTTTTATGCATCCCAGTTCGGGGTATCGGTAGCGCCCGATTCGGAAGTATTGCCCTTAATGGGCTCCAAGGAAGGAATCATGCACATCAGCATGGCGTTCTTGAACGAAGGCGACGAAGCGCTCATTCCCGATCCGGGATATCCGACCTATAGTGCCGTTACCAAATTGGTGGGCGGTGTTCCAAAATATTACAACCTGACCGCTGAAAATGGATGGTTCCCGGATTTGGACGATCTGCGGTCCAGGGATTTGTCCAAGGTGAAATTGATGTGGACGGGGTATCCTCACATGCCTACGGGCGCCGTGGCAAGCTCGGAGCAATTTACCGAACTCGTGGCCTTCGCAAGGGAAAAGAATATTCTTTTGATAAACGACAACCCCTATAGTTTTGTGTTGGCAAAACGGCCCATGAGCTTGCTTTCGGTCGAAGGGGCAAAAGATGTGGCACTCGAGCTGAATTCCCTAAGTAAAACATTTAATATGGCCGGTTGGCGGGTAGGAATGGTCATGGGAAGTGCCGATCATATCAATGCCGTACTAAAGGTAAAGAGCAATATGGATTCCGGAATGTTCTATGGCGTTCAAAAAGGGGCCATTGCGGCCTTGCAGAGCGGTACTGAATGGTTTTCGGAAATGGACAAGGTGTATGGGGAAAGAAGAAAAGGAATTTTTCGGTTGGCCGAAAAGCTGCAATGCGAATATGATCAAGATGCCGTAGGCATGTTCGTATGGGCGAAATTAACTTCGGGAAATAAAAAAGCGGAAGCTTTTGTAGACGAGTTGTTGTACGAGAAGAATATTTTTATTGCCCCGGGTACCATTTTCGGTAGCAATGGGGAAGGGTACGTGCGGTTTTCATTATGTGTGAAGGAAGAAAAGATAAAAGAAGCCATCGAACGTTTTTAATCAGTTCGGTGTTCGCGAACGCATGTATGGGCAAAAATTGTGTTGAAAAGTTAAGACCATGAATATAGTTGTTATCGGTATCGGTTTGATCGGGGGGTCCTTTGCAAAGGACATCAAGCGGTTGCGGCCAGCCTCCGTTATACATGGTATCGACACCAATGAAGAACATTTGGAAGCAGCGGCAGCGATCGGGCTTATTGATGAAAAAGCGACATATGAAGCGCTTTCCGAGGCCGAAATGGTTATCGTGAGCATTCCCGTGGATGTATTGATGGGGGAACTGCCCAAAATTTTGGATGCGGTAAACGACGATTGTGTGGTGTTCGATGGCGGGTCCACCAAAAGCCTCATTTGTAAGGCGCTGGACGATCATCCAAAGCGACGGAACTATCTCGCATGCCATCCTATCGCGGGTACGGAGTTTTCCGGTCCAAAGGCGGCCCTTGAAGGGTTGTACGAGGGCAAGACCAATATCATTTGTGAGGTGGAAAAAACGGCATTCAAATTACAGGAAAAAACCTTGGAGCTTTTTCAGGAAATGGGCATGCGCATACGGTATATGAGTCCCGAGGCGCACGATAGGCACATTGCCTATGTCTCCCATTTATCACATATCAGTTCCTTTATGTTAGGGAAGACCGTTATCGAGAAAGAAAAAAACGAACGTGATATTTTTGACATGGCGGGGAGTGGTTTCGAAAGTACCGTTCGGCTCGCCAAAAGTTCCCCCGCGATGTGGACACCGATTTTTGAGCAGAACAAGGTCAATGTAATCGAAACCTTGGAAGAGTATATCGGTAATCTGGAAGCGTTTAAGGCGCTGTTGATAAAAGACGATTATGAGGGCATTTATAAAGAGATGGACAATACCAATAAGATCAAGGAAATCCTGAACGGTATTCCGTTTCGAAAAAAAGAACAGTAAACCGGTTCATTGCGAACCGTTATCCAATAAATAGGGCGTAAGGCCCAATAGAGCAGCAAACGTAAAATTAAAGAGTATAATAATGGAGAATACCAAAGAAATGAGATCCTGGTTGGACGATATGGGCCTTGATCATCCATTGGTGATCGCTGGTCCCTGCAGTGCGGAGACCGAAGAACAGGTCATGCGGATCGCGAACGACCTAAAGGATACCGATGTCAACTATTACCGGGCAGGGATATGGAAACCACGGACACGTCCGGGCAACTTTGAGGGGGTAGGCGCCCTAGGGCTCAAATGGCTTCAGAAAGTAAAGGCCGAGACCGGTATGAAAACGGCGACAGAGGTGGCCAATCGCGCACATGTAGAGCTGGCCTTGGAACACGATATCGACCTGTTGTGGATCGGTGCACGATCTACGGTAAGCCCGTTTATCGTTCAGGAAATTGCCGATGCCCTCGAGGGCACCGATAAAGTGGTATTGATCAAAAATCCGGTGAATCCCGACCTATCCCTTTGGCTGGGTGCCGTAGAACGATTGTATTCTGCGAACATCAAAAAGCTTGGGGTCATACATAGAGGGTTTTCCACCTACGAAAAAACGAAGTACCGAAACATACCCGAATGGCAATTGGCCATTGATCTGCAGACCCGTTTTCCCGATCTCCCGATTATAAACGACCCGTCGCATATTACCGGAAAAAGGGATATGATCTTCGACGTATCGCAAACCGCGCTCGATCTTAACTTTGACGGTCTAATGATCGAGACCCACTATGATCCGGACAACGCCTGGAGCGATGCCGCGCAACAGGTTACCCCTGAACGGTTGGTGCAGATCATGCAAGACCTTCGCATCCGTAAGGAATCTGACGCAGAGGCCGAGTACAACAGCAAGTTGAGCAACCTAAGGGCACAGATCGATGTAATCGACAATCAGTTGATCGACACTTTGGGCAAACGAATGAAGATTTCCGATGGTATCGGGCAGTTGAAAAAGCAAAAGAACGTTGCGGTACTACAATCCAATCGTTGGAACCAAATACTGGGTGCCATGATCTTGGAAGGGGAAGCCAACGGGTTGAGCGAAGAATTCGTGCTGCGCATGTTCAAGGCCATTCACCAGGAGTCCATCAACCATCAGGAGAAGATTATCAAGGCGTAACCACTTGTTGTCAATTGGGCATTCATAAAAGCAAA
Organism: Maribacter sp. 2-571; assembly: GCF_050589625.1. Lineage (NCBI taxonomy): Bacteria > Pseudomonadati > Bacteroidota > Flavobacteriia > Flavobacteriales > Flavobacteriaceae > Maribacter > Maribacter sp. 2-571. The sequence goes on from NZ_JBNGOP010000039.1 coordinate 7,055, forward strand.
CGTTGCTGTTGTGGATGCCCAATGCTATTTAGAATATTTCAAAAGCGGTATTGCAACCGCACTTTTCAAGGTTCCAAAACCCCGCTTTTTTAAAATGCTACCTTGGAACTGCCCAAAAAACCTTTATTTTGCAGATGGGAGCCAAAACCTACCCGTAAATGAAAGGAGTCGTTTATAAATCCACAGGAAGTTGGTACACGGTAAAGGGCGCCGATAACGGGTTTTACGAATGCCGGATAAAGGGCAAGTTCCGTATCAAAGGCATCAAGAGTACCAATCCCATTGCGGTAGGAGATCAGGTGGTATTCGATTTAGAGCATACTGGCGACGAAATGGTTGGGGTGATCAGCACAATCGAGGAACGTAAGAATTACATCATTCGAAAATCCGTCAACCTTTCCAAACAGACCCATATTATAGCGGCCAACCTAGACCAGGTGTTTTTGATGATTACCCTTAACAACCCTGTGACCCATCCTATTTTTATCGATCGTTTTTTGGCCACTGCCGAGGCGTATGACATTCCGGTGGTATTATTGTTCAATAAAATTGATGTGTACAACGAGGATGCGCTGACCGAAATAAAGTACTTGGCTGACCTGTACCGGAACATAGGATATCCCTGTATAGGCATTTCCGCGAAAACTGGAAAAAATGTTGAACAGGTCCGAGCGTTGATGAAGGGGAGCACCAGTCTTTTTGCCGGACATTCCGGAGTAGGGAAATCGACACTGGTAAACGCGTTGGCCCCGGAATTGGACCTAAAAACGGCCGCCATATCGGACCAGCATTCCCAAGGACAACATACCACTACCTTTGCCGAAATGTACGACTTGGAATTCGGGGCCCGAATAATCGATACTCCGGGAATTAAGGGCTTCGGCGTGGTAGATATGGAAAAGGATGAGATCGGGGATTATTTTAGGGAGTTTTTTGAAATTAAAGGGGCGTGCAAATTCAATAATTGTCTTCATATCGATGAACCCCATTGCGCCATAAAAAAAGCCTTGGAAAACGATGAGGTATCCTGGAGCCGATACAAAAGTTATGTGCAAATGGTTACCGGGGAAGAGGGGGCGTACCGCATCGATGAACACATCACCAAACGCAGCTGAAGTTAACACCAGAAATGGTATAAAATGGTATTCGTTCGGTCCCATATGCTTTATATTGGGCAAATTACTTGAGTGACACCTTGCGGTTCGCCGCAAAAGGGTTTTGGTATGGCCCTGAAAACACTGCCGCTTAAGGCCATATAAGCCTATAGAGGACGATTTTTAAAGCGTTGTCCGTGGTTGTCATTATAACAAAATGGCGAAGGTTCGGAAGCGTTCGGTCGGTCAAAAAAGTATAGTAGAAAGCAATACGTTTAGTAAAGGAACATGCGCGCAGTCATACAAAGAGTTACGGAAGCAAGCGTCGCCGTTAACGGTGAACGGGTTTCCCAAATCGGGTCGGGACTCATGATACTCTTAGGGGTCGGGACTTCCGATACTATGGAAGATGTACAATGGCTTTCCCGAAAAACGGTGCAGCTTCGAATTTTTAACGATGATGAGGGACGTATGAACCGTTCCCTGCTCGATGTTCAAGGAGAAGTGTTGGTCGTCAGTCAGTTTACCCTGCATGCGGCCACCAAAAAAGGAAATCGCCCGTCATACATCAAAGCGGCGAAACCGGAGCAAGCCGTTCCGCTGTACGAGGCTTTTGTACAACAGTTGGAAAATCATTTGGGACGACCGGTGCTCACCGGGATCTTTGGGGCGGATATGAAGGTCAAGTTGTTGAACGAAGGCCCGATAACGCTGATTATAGATACAAAAAATAAGGAATAACCAAATGTTTTTATAATTTTGCAGGTTTTATGTAGGAATTTACCAATTCTGCTTGCAAAACTAAACCAGCCAAACCAATGCGATTTCTTCCTGTACTTTTTTTCCTGTGTTCCCTTTTCATCTCCTTTGGTCAAGAAACCAGTTATCAGTCCCTTTTGCTCAACAAAAAGTTAACTGAAAATGCCGATGCCATCATCCGAATGAACGAAATGCACGTTGATATCGTGGCCCAAGATCAAATGACCTATGCCGCTAGAAAAGTGGTGACGGTATTGAACCGTAAGGGTAGGGCCAAGGCGCGTACTTCGCTTGGCTACGACAAGGAGAACAAGATCAAAAAAATAGAAGTGTTCATCTACGATAAAATGGGTCGGGAGATCGAGCATATCAAAAAAAAGGATTTTGAAGATGTCAGTGCGGCCGACGGCTTTTCACTTTATCTGGACAACCGCATTCTATACTATGATTATAAACCGGCAAGCTACCCGTATACCGTAGCATTTTCCTTTGAAATGGAAACGACCGATACGGGAGTGTTATGGCCGTGGTACGTTCAAAACGGGTACAGGACGAGTGTGGAAAAAGGCAGGTACTCCTTAAGGTATCCTTCCAATGCGCTTAAACCGGTGGTCAAAGAAGAAAACATGTCCAAAATCGATTTGGTAAAATCTGACCAGGGAGGCTATTTGAAGTATAGCGTAGATACCATACCCGCAATAAAATGGGAAAGTTTGAGTCCGGACTTTTCCAAAATAGCACCCAAACTATTGCTTCGCCTTCCCAATTTTCATTACAAAGGCCACAATGCCAAGGTGGACAACTGGAAAGATCTGGGGACCTGGATGGACAAAAAACTCTTGGAGGGCAGGACGGCCCTTCCGGAAGGAACCGTAAACAAGGCGAAATTATTGGTGAAAGGTGTTACCGACGACCTGGAAAAGGCCAAGATCATTTATCAATACGTACAGGACAATACCCGCTACATCAGCGTTCAAATCGGTATCGGGGGCTTTCGTCCGATAAGCGCCGTAGAAGTAGACCGGGTCAAATACGGTGATTGTAAAGGATTATCGAACTATACCAAGGCCTTATTGGAAGCCGTGGACGTACCGTCGTACTACACTGTAATCCAAGCAGGAAACGATAAAATTGATTTTTACGAGGATTTTGCCGACCTGCGTCAGGGCAATCACGCTATTTTGGCCATTCCTTACCAAGACCAATATTATTGGATCGATTGTACTTCCCAAGTGCATCCCTTTGGTTTTGTAGGGGACTTTACCGACGACCGAAAGGCGCTGGTGGTCACCCCGGAAGGAGGGGAGATCGTGCGTACCGTAGCCTACTTGAACAAAGAAAACGCCCAGGTCACGAAGGCCAAATATTCCCTGTCGGCCGAAGGGGGCATTTCCGGGGAGACCCTTATCGCTACGAGAGGGGTGCAGTACGATCAGCACTTTAATCTGGAAACACAAAAGAAGGAAGATGTTATAGAATATTACAAGGAGTTTTGGAGCAATATCAACAACCTCAATATTGGGGAGTTCGGTTTTGAGAACGACCGAAACGAAGTGGTCTTCAAGGAGACCGTAACCTTCGATGCCTCCGATTACGCCTCCGTGAGCGGCAAGCGAATGCTGTTCGTCATCAATGCGTTGAACAAGAATACCAACGTGCCAAAACGGTACCGAAATAGGGAACAGCCCTTTGAAATACAACGGGGGTTTTATGATGAAGATGCCTATGAGATACAGTTGCCGGAAGGCTATGAATTGGAATCCCTGCCGGAGATGGTAGAAACCGATACCGAATTTGGTTCGTATTGTTTTGAGGTTTCCCACGACCCCGAAAAACGGACCTTGGCCTACAAACGCAGTTTATTGGTAAAACAAGGGGAGTATTCCAAGGAGAAATACAATTTGTACCGCGATTTTAGAAAACAGGTGGCCCGTGGCGATAAGGCCCAAGCGGTATTGCTCAAAACAGGTTCCTAAACAACCTTTTCCCGAGAGGAGCCTTTGATGCTTCTTCCAACAAAACACCCGAACCGTAATTTAAATTATTTAGAAAAAGCAATAGTTTTTAGCCGGTCGCACTGACCGGATTTATAGTATAATTACAACCAAACCAAATGAAAAACATTACCAAGATCATTTTTGCCATCGTTTTTTCCATGTCCCTTAGCACATGGGCCCAAGAGGTCAAATTCGGAAAAATATCCAAGGAAGAATTGTTGGAAAAGTTCAATCCGGAGGATAGCGCGGCGGTCGCCACCTATTTATACAAATACCGAAAAACGAGCTTCCAATATAACAAGCTAAGCGGTTTTCAGCTTATCACGGAAGTACAGGAACGTATTAAGATCTACACGAAGGACGGGTTTGATTACGCGACAAAAAAAATAAGACTGTTCGGCGACGGTGGCGACAAGGAAAGGGTAAACGGTTTCAAGGGGTTTACCTATAACTTGGACAATGGAAAGGTCGTAGAGACAAAAATTGGGAAAGACGGGCGCTTTAATACGGTGCTTTCGGAAAATTGGAGCCAAGAATCTTTTACCATGCCGAATTTAAAGGAAGGCTCCGTAATCGAGTACAAATATAAGATTGTTTCCCCTTACATTTCAAATGTGGACGAGTTCGTATTTCAGCACGACATCCCCATCAAGCGCCTGAACGCCGTGATGAGCACTCCCGAGTATTTCAACTTTCGCATAAGCGGCAAAGGTTTTTTGGACATTGCCTCCCGTACGGAACGGAAGACGAATACCATTACCTTTACCCAAAAGGTGGCCCAACAATCGGGAAGCGCTTTAAGTCCCGGGGTTGCACGACGTGAACAAAGTACTGTCGACTACATAAGTACCCTTACCTACTACCAAATGGCCAATGTGCCCGCACTTAGGGAGGAACCTTTCGTAAACGGTATCGACAACTACCGGGCCGGTATGAAATATGAATTAAGCTATACCAAGTTTCCCGACACCCCCATAAAACAATATGCCACCGATTGGCCTGCCGTGGTGAAGAGTATTTATGATCGCCCGAATTTTGGCGGGGAACTCAAAAAGCAGGGATATTTTGAAAAGGATCTGGATGCATTGTTGTCCTCCGCATCTTCGGATAGCGAAAAAATAGGAAGGGTATATCGTTTTGTGAAAACCAAGGTAAAGTGGAACGAATCCTATGGGAAATATACGGACAAAGGCGTGAGAAAAGCATACAAAGAGGGAATCGGGAATATAGCCGAGGTCAATTTGATGCTTACGGCAATGTTGCGTTACGCGGGCTTGGAGGCCAACCCGGTACTCTTGAGCACACGAAAGAACGGCGTACCGCTTTTTCCGACCAGGGAAGGGTACAACTATGTGATCAGCGGCTTACTTTTCAACGGTGAGATTGTCCTACTGGACGCCACCAGCGCATTCAGTACCCCTAATGTGCTTCCCTTCCGGACGTTGAATTGGGTGGGGCGTATGATCAAAAAAGACGGTTCTTCCGCAGAGGTGGGCCTTTATCCCAAAAAGAACAGTACCACAAAGGTGTTTATGAATACCACCCTGACCGAGGACGGAACAATGGAGGGAAAACTGCGAAAGGTGTATTCCGATCACAATGCCATAACGTTTCGGTCGTCCTATGTTGGTAAGCATGACACGTATTTGGAAGAATTGGAACAGGACAATGGGGACATGGAAATCGAAAATTTCACTGTGCAAAATGAGACCGATCTGGGCAAGTCGGCAATCGCTTCGTACGACTTTCTTTTGGAGGAGGCCGTGGACGTTATCGGGGGCAAGATCTATTTAAGCCCCTTGCTTTTTCTGGGAACCTCCGAAAATCCCTTCAAATTGGAGAACCGGGAATTCCCCGTGGATTTCGGTTATCCCACCTCCTCCAATTACATCATTTCCATAAAGCTGCCGGAAGGGTATCAAATAGAAAGCCTACCGGAACCCTTGTCCATGGTTTTGCCCGACACTATGGGCAAGTTTAAATATGCCATTATGAACAAAGGAAACATGCTACAGCTCAATGTGGCGAACGCCATTAACGAACCCATCATACTGCCGAATTATTATTCCGCCTTAAAAGAATATTTCAAGAAAATGATCGAAAAAATGAATGAAAAGGTAGTTTTGTCAAAAGTTTAGATCATGAATATCGAAAATGCACAACAGGCGGTAGACGATTGGATCAAAGCGCATGGCGTACGCTATTTTAACGAACTGACCAATATGGCACAACTCACCGAGGAGGTGGGGGAGGTGGCCAGGATCATTGCCAGGAGGTACGGGGAACAGAGCGAAAAGGAAAGTGATAGGGACAAGGACCTTGGGGAAGAGTTGGCCGATGTCGTATTTGTAGTCCTTTGTTTGGCCAACCAAACGGGCATCGACCTGCAACAGGCCTTCACCAATAAATTGGCCATAAAGACCGACCGGGACCGGGACCGTCATAAGAACAACGAAAAACTGCGATAACCACATTGCCGTATCGGGCGTATGCCCCTGGCCGCGTTTTTGGCGGCGTTAACGGCGTTGATGGTTCCGTTGTAAAAAACGTCCTAAAAAAATAATCGGCATGTTTCGCTATAGTCGCTTACCTTTGCGGCCTGTTTAAACCACTTCAACTAAAATCAACGCGCCTTGAAGTTACATCTTACCGGACCACAGCACAACAACTTAGATGTTGAAATTCAGATAACGGGTTCCAAAAGCGAATCGAACCGTTCCCTATTGTTACAGGCCTTGCATGACAACATCGCCATTGCCAATGTGTCGAACTCCGACGATGCCCTGGTAATGCAGCAAGGGTTAAAAATTTCAGATGGAACCGTGGACATTCACCATGCGGGAACGGCCATGCGGTTTCTCACGGCATATTTCGCCGCCCAACAGGGAAAGGAAGTTACGTTAACGGGATCAAAACGCATGACCGAACGACCGATCAAAATATTGGTATCCGCCTTGCGCGAGCTTGGAGCCGATATTTCATACGTGCAGGAGGAAGGATATCCGCCGATCCAAATAAAGGGAAGGGCGCTTACCGGAGAGAAGGTGAGCCTTCCCGCCAACATTAGCAGCCAATACATTTCCGCACTTTTATTAGTGGCCCCGAGCTTGCCCAATGGGCTTACCTTGGAGCTGGTCGGGGAAATAACCTCCATACCCTATATTAAAATGACCCTGGGGCTGTTACAACAAATAGGGGTGGCACATACCTTTGTTGGAAATACCATAACCGTATCGCCGGTACGGCAGGTTGCGGAAACGCATTTGACGGTAGAGTCCGATTGGAGTTCGGCAAGCTACTATTATAGTGTGGTGGCCCTAGCCGAAGCCGGTTCAACGGTAACCCTGTCCGCTTATAAAAAAGATAGCCTACAGGGCGATAGCATATTGGCCGATATTTATGAAAAGATGGGGGTGCGCACCACCTTCTTGGAGAACAGCATCCGGTTGACAAAAGAAAAGAGAGACACTTACGGACCAATTGCTATCGATTTGGTCAACGCGCCCGATATTGCCCAGACCATCGCCGTAACCTGTTTCGGACTCGGAATAGGGTGCCATCTAATAGGTTTGCATACCCTTAAAATAAAGGAGACCGACCGTTTGGTGGCCCTGCATACCGAGCTCTCCAAATTGGGCGCGGACATATCCGTTTCCGATAAGGACCTCACTTTGAAACCCGGCGGGAGCATTCGGGAAGGTATCGCTATCGATACCTATAACGACCACCGTATGGCCATGGCCTTCGCTCCTTTGGCCTTAAAAACGAACTTGTTCGTAAACGATGCGGGAGTGGTTTCAAAATCGTATCCCGATTTTTGGGACGATATGAAAACCGTAGGTTTCGCGATCCGGACCGTTTGAATCCCAATTAATCATTCGTTTACTTGACAACCCCTATCTCGGGGTCGTATATTTGCAGCCGCAAAAGCTTAACTTAAAACAATTCAATGAAACTATCGCATTTCAATTTTGAACTTCCCGAAAATTTATTGGCAGAATACCCCGCAGAAAACCGGGACGAGTCCAAACTGATGGTCATCCATCGCGAAACCGGAAAGATCGAGCATAAGATGTTCAAGGACCTTATCAATTATTTTGATGAAGGGGATGTGATGGTATTGAACAACACAAAGGTATTCCCGGCACGTCTTTACGGAAACAAGGAAAAGACCGGTGCTCGGATCGAGGTGTTTTTATTGCGCGAACTCAATGAAGAACAGCGCCTTTGGGACGTTTTGGTAGATCCCGCCCGAAAGATACGTATCGGCAATAAACTATACTTTGGAGAAGATGAGACCTTGGTAGCCGAGGTAATCGACAATACCACCTCACGGGGGAGAACGTTACGTTTTCTATACGATGGGTCGTATATCGATTTTAGAAGAAAGCTTAGGGAGTTGGGCGAAACCCCTTTGCCCAAATACATCAAAAGAACGGTGGAACCCGAAGATGAAAAGCGGTACCAGACCATTTATGCCAAGCACGAGGGGGCGGTAGCCGCACCTACGGCGGGGCTGCATTTTTCCAAACACCTTTTAAAGCGGTTGGAGATCAAAGGGGTCGACTTTGCCGAACTGACCTTACATGTTGGTCTGGGCACCTTTAACCCTGTTGAGGTAGAGGACCTTTCCAAACACAAAATGGATAGCGAAGAGCTTATTATAGATGAAAAAGCGACCGATATCGTAAACAACGCCAAAAGAAATAAAAAACGGATTTGTGCCGTAGGTACCACCGCCATGCGCGGATTGGAAAGTGCGGTTTCCTCCGATCATATGTTGAACACCTTTGAGGGGTGGACCAACAAATTTATTTTTCCACCTTACGAATTCAGCATCGCAACGGCCATGGTAACCAACTTCCATTTGCCAAAGTCGACCTTGTTGATGATGATATCCGCTTTTATGGGACATGATTTGATGAAAAAATCATACAAAGAGGCCATATTGGAACAGTACAAGTTTTACTCTTACGGAGATGCCATGTTGATCATTTAAGGGTTGGAGACGCCTTAAAAACAGGGTAATCCCCGTTACGTAAACAAACTGGCTTAATGTTCGACCCCCTCGCCATCCCATAATAGGGTATAATACCATTTCCGGTGTTGAATTATGCAAATAAAAACCAGGGATTTTTTGGGTAGGCGAAAAAGAAAATCCAAGCATAGCGGTAGCTATGGTTAGATTTTATTTTGAAGCATACGCAGAAAAGAACAATTTTTAATGGGTAATTTAACACCGGAAATGGTTAAAAGGGGGTCGTTTGTTCGTTATACTATGGAAATCGATAAAAAGAAAGACGTTCGGGCACTTACCAAAGAGCAATTGCGCGACTTTTTTGTAGCTCAGGGGGATAAGGCGTTTCGGGGCAACCAGGTATACGAATGGTTGTGGCAAAAAGGGGCACATTCCTTTGAGGCCATGACCAATATTTCCAAAGAGACCAGGGCACTTTTGGCAGGGCATTTTGTAATCAATCATATTCGGGTAGATCAAATGCAGCGAAGCAACGACGGAACCATTAAAAATGCGGTACGCCTTCACGATGGGCTGATTGTGGAATCCGTTTTGATACCGACCGCGACCCGGACCACTGCTTGTGTGTCCAGCCAAGTGGGATGTAGTTTGGACTGTAAGTTTTGTGCTACCGCTCGCCTAAAACGGATGCGGAACCTTAATCCCGATGAAATTTATGATCAAGTGGTCGCCATAGCCAACGAAAGCCGGCTGTATTTCGATCGTCCCTTGAGCAATATCGTTTTTATGGGTATGGGGGAACCCTTGATGAATTATAATAACGTATTGAAGGCGATCGATAAAATTACCGCAACCGATGGCCTGGCCATGTCACCAAAACGGATAACGGTATCCACATCCGGGGTGCCCAAAATGATCCGAAAAATGGCCGATGATGAGGTGAAATTCAAACTAGCTGTGTCCTTACATTCTGCTATTGATGAGGTACGTACCGCGATTATGCCGTTCAATGCCACCTTCAACCTTACCGATCTTAGGGAAGCCCTGCAGTATTGGTACCAAAAGACCCAAAGCAGAATAACCTATGAATATGTGGTTTGGGAAGGTATCAACGATACCCGGCGCGATGTGGAGGCCCTGGTCGATTTTTGCAAGTTCGCCCCTTCAAAAGTAAACTTGATCGAGTACAACCCTATAGATGACGGCGCGTTTCGGCAAGCTGATCGTAAGGCCATTCAAAACTATGTGACCGCTTTAGAGCGTAATGGGATAACCGTTACCGTGCGCCGATCCCGTGGAAAGGATATCGATGCCGCCTGTGGCCAATTGGCGAACAAGCAATAATCTTCAAGGTATGGTGTGGGCCGATCCCGACAACCCTTTTTTGAACGGTCGGAAGGAAGTTGATTGGCCAAGATGGTCTTTTTAAGATGCTTTTCCCTAATTTTACCGTGATACGATTTTAACTTTGAAATGGTATCAGGTCGAACCGCAGTACTACAAAACAGATTCTTTGAAAATCGTATCCCAAATAAAAGATCCCATACGACCGGAGATGGAGCTTTTCGAAACCAAGTTTCGCGATGCAATGTCCTCCAAAGTGGCGCTCTTCAATCGCATTACCCACTACATTGTAAACCGTAAGGGCAAGCAAATGCGACCGATGTTCGTATTCTTGACCGCCAAGTTGGTCAATAATGGCATGGTCAATGAGCGCACTTACCGCGGGGCTTCCGTAATAGAATTGATCCATACCGCCTCTTTGGTACATGACGATGTGGTAGACGAAAGCCATAAACGACGGGGCTTTTTCTCCATAAACGCCCTGTGGAAAAATAAGATAGCCGTTCTTGTGGGCGATTATTTTTTTTCAAAAGGACTGCTGCTATGTATCGAACATGATGATATCGACCTTTTGAAGATCATTTCGGAAGCCGTTCGGGAAATCAGCGAAGGAGAATTGTTACAGATCGAAAAGGCACGTAGGCTCGACATCACCGAGGCCATCTATTACGATATCATTCGCCAAAAGACCGCTACCTTGATCGCGGCCTGTTGCGCCATGGGGGCGAGGTCGGTAAAACCGGAATCCGAGGAGGTCGATCGTTTCAAAAAATTCGGGGAACTCTGTGGTATGGCCTTTCAAATAAAGGACGACCTGTTCGATTATGGGGAAGACCGTATCGGGAAACCCACCGGAATCGATATCAAGGAACAAAAAATGACACTTCCTTTGATCTACGTACTCAACAATTGTAGCAAAAAGGAAAAAAGTTGGCTCATCAATTCCGTAAAAAACCACAACAAGGATAAAAAGCGGGTAAAAGAAGTCATCCAGTTTGTGCGAACCAATGGAGGGCTCGATTATGCGGTGCAGCAAATGCTGTCCTTTAAAGAAGCGGCGCTACAACTTTTGGAGGACTACCCCGAATCGGATTATAAAAGTGCCCTGGTGCTCATGGTCAACTATGTGGTCGATCGAAAAATTTAGGTGAGATAAAATACTGTAAATCAGTTTTTTATTGATTTATCCCGATCTTTTTTGTTAGGCTGGGCAACCTTTCTTTCTATGGACACGTCTACTACAATAGAAAACAATAAAAGCAACCTTGGCCATTATTACTTTTTATAGGAACGAAAAACAGCTGATCAAAAAAGCCATTGCGGGCCATCGTGAGGCGCAGCAGCGACTGTACGACACCTATGCCCCAAAAATGTTGGGCGTATGTCGGCGGTATGTGAAAGACCTTCACTTTGCGGAAGACGTTATGGTCAACGGATTCGTAAAGGTGTTCAAAAATCTTGATTCCTTTAAACATGAAGGTAGTTTTGAAGGGTGGATCCGTAGGATCATGGTACGGGAAAGCATATCACATTTGCGCAAACAACAGTTCGTAGTTTTCGACGATACGCTGTATGAAGAGAAGGCCCATAAAAACAAGATCGATCCCGTTGCCCTTGATGTGGAACACATACAATCGTTGATCGATGCGTTACCGGACGGCTATCGTACCGTTTTTGTGCTCTACGCGATCGAAGGGTACAAACATCAGGAAATTGCGAAAGAACTGGGTGTTACCGAAAGTACTTCCAAATCGCAATTGTTCAAGGCGCGTAAGCTGTTACAACAAGGGTTGCAAAAACAAAATATCATAGGATATGGAACCGAATAAATTTGAAGAAACCATAAAACGGCAATTGCAGGACCGTGAAATACAACCTTCCCAAGGCGCTTGGCAAAAGCTGTCGGAACGGTTGGAAGCAACTCCGGTAGCACAAGATAAAAAGCATGGCATATGGTGGGGCATTGCGGCCGCGCTCATAGGCTTGTTGGTAGCGGGCAGTTGGTTTTGGAATACCGATACCACTGAGACCATAACGGCCCCTGCGGTGGTGACCGTTCCCCAGAAGGAAGCGTCCCCGTTACGGTCGCAAACAGTCGAAAAACAGGAAACGCAGGTCGTTGAGGAAACGGTGTCCGCTACGAGGGAAGCACCTTTTTCAACGGAAAAGAATGGTCAAAATAGCGAGAGCCCCGTGGAAAACAATACCGATCTGGCAGCTAGCCCAGTACCCAACGCATCCCCAGAGGATAGTGTTTTGGAGTCCATTTCGATTTTGCCCATTGCGGACGAGGGGCGTGTAGCGGTAGCTCAGGGGGCGATCGATAAAAAAGTATCGGAAGTGATCGCCTTGGTGGAAGAATTGGAAACCGTACAGGAAACGGCACTTACCGATGCGGAGGTAGATTCCCTTTTGAAACGGGCGCAAAATGAGCTACTGGCCGAACGCAAATTGCGGGAAACGTATCAGGTAGATGCGCACTCCCTTTTGGCGGATGTAGAGGATGAGCTGGACGAATCGTTCCGCGACCAAATATTCGGGAAGCTTAAAACCGGATTTCTTAAGGTACGCACGGCCGTTGCGGACCGCAACAACTGATCACAACCTATTTTTATTCGGGATCGGCCTAGCGCACGATACGGGTACGTTTATTCATCAATCAATCTTCGGGCCGGGTAAAGTCCCTCTTTTAGGAGGGGCTTTACAAGAGTCCCTTAAAAATCAACATCATGAGAACTATTATCTTTTTTTTGATCGCATTGCTCATCGCACAATGGAACAATGCCTTGGTAGCACAGGAACGCTATGAAGAAGAAGTGGCGGAGCTGACCACTTTGAAGGAAAAAATTATACTACAGGAAAAAGAAGCCTTGAAATCGGAAGTCGAACGTATTAACGAGCGTTTGGAGGACGATAGCATAACGGCCGAGGAAGCAAAGGTGCTCAAGGAAAATGCCGCCAAAAAAAGGGCTTTGAACATAGAAAACCGTATCGCCATTATCGATAATCGCATCGCACTCCTGGAACGCAATGAAGGCAACGTTTTAAAAGAAAGGGACGAGTTGTCCATTTCGAGCGACGGTGTGGGAATCAGTATCAATGTCAACGACAAACCGTGGCATATTTTCCAACGGAAGGAGCCGCCTTATGATCGTAGGACCTATTCCGATTTTGTTTTTGCCATAGGGCTGAACAATGCGTTGATCGACGGGCAATCGCTTGAAGATTCCCCGTATAAGGTCGCCGGTAGCCGTTTTGCCGAATTGGGATGGAGCTGGCGTACCCGGGTGTTCAAGAACAGCAATTTTTTACGGTTTAATTATGGGTTCAGTTTTCAGTTTAATGGGCTAAAGCCAAAAGACAACCAATACTTTCAGGTCGTTGATGGCGAAACGGTATTGGAGGAATTCGAGTTTGATCTGAGCAAATCGAAATTTCGGATGGACAACCTGGTGTTCCCCATGCATTTTGAGTTTGGACCTTCCCGGGTGCGGGAATCCGAAGACCGCATTCGGTACTCCATCGATAAGAAGTTTCGCTTGGGAATTGGGGGCTATGGTGGTTTTAATCTGGGAAGTCGTCAAAAGCTAAAGTATACCCGTGAAGGCGAAAAGGTAAAAGATAAGTTGAAGCGGGGGTATAATACCACCAATTTCGTATACGGGTTGAGCGCGTATATCGGTCGGGGAGGTACCTTGCTTTATGCCAAATACGACCTAAGCCCCATTTTTAAGGACGCGCTTGTGGAGCAAAGAAACATTTCCCTGGGTGTCCGTTTCGATCTGTAACACTATCGTACGTTACGGCAAGTAAAAACCTTTCAGCGCGGATCACTTGCTTGAACCCGCTTTATGCATTAGAAAATCTATTACAGCTTCCAGCTACTTCAAACTATGGTGCTGCGCTACATTTTTAAATGTAACCGTAGCGGTGCTATGCTTACATTCATAAAATGTCATATTTTATCGCTGCTAAAAGCTTCATTACGAAGTTCTAATGCATAATCCGGGTTGAAAGGTTTTTTGTTTTAACTGGGTTAGGCTTGGGAGGCCCACTTTTCGGGTTAAGGGATGTTTTTTCTTTTTGAAGGGATTGTATCGGTAAATCTCTGAATCCTACGGGATGAAATTAGTTGCTCACTGGAAATCACGACCAACAATTTTTAATACGAAGTGCCTCGGTTTTCCAAAGTTTCTGTTGTTATTTTTTTTCATTCCAAGCTCGCATAAATTCGTCTTGCGATATAAAATCATTTTTATCTAAATCAAGATCTTCCAAAGATTGGTCATACAACATCGAATCGCCCTGTAAAGGGTTTTCAGTCGATAAAAACACTTTAGAGCCTTTTCTGATTTCTATTTGGGAAACAGCGTTTCTACCGTGAAAATGAATATAGTACAATGTATCTTCTTCTGCCCAGTATTTTTTAACAAAAACTTCCTTCATGCTATTTGATAGTTGTTACGCCGTGATTTATAATTAGACCATCTAATGCAAGCTCATTGGTTACTGGTAGTAAGAAAGTATTTGGAGCATTTTTTATCAAATTCAATCCACTTAAATCAATCTCAATGAAATAGGAAACCTTTTCCAGTTCCAGGGAACTCCAAACAATCGTCTGGAAACCTGACCAAGACTTAGACTTTCTGACGCTAAATCCGTCAAATATTGACCTGAACCATGTTTTGCATTTTAAGACCTACAGCGATATTTAGAGAAGTAGCTTTCATAATCGCTTTATAACCTTCTTCATTCGTGTACTGTCTTAGAATATTTACCTTATTTGCAGCGCTCATGTCAACCTGCCCATTCCACGGATTAATTTCTGCGCTCTTAGCATAGTAGTAACTACTTGCAAACCCGGAGACACTGCTGATTGCGGCCCTCATTCCGAAACCGTTTATACCCGCTTCATGGGCCAAACTAAGATCTCCCGTCCGGATCAGCCCCCGGCAAAACTACCGGCATACCCACCGCCGGCACCGCCAAGAACACCCCCTATCGTTCCCTTTAGCACTGGGCTTTTGACCCCAAGACCATTAATGGCGATACGTCCAAGGCTTTTGGTCGCCAATCGGCCCGCCGCACCACCGACGACGCTCGAAAAACCGCCAACCAAGGCCCCCATTGCGGAATCCCCGTCGCCACCGGGCAGTTGGGCCATCTCGGCCCCGTTGATCGCGCCGCCGACAAAAGTGCTCAGGCTCATGGCCCCGCCACCGATGCCCCTCCAGGTGTCGCCACTGCTCGAGTCACATTCGAAAGGGTTGTAGGCGCCATTGACGGTACGAGCGTGACGCTCTCACTAGCTGGGTTGAGGAGGGAAGTTTGAAAACGTATGGTTTTCATAAAATGTTTAAGACTTCTTCCTCTCGATACCTCATGCGTTTACCCAAAGTAGTTCATTTATCAAAATATTTAACAAAAGAGCACGTTATTTCCTTTGAAATAATCTTAAAATCCGAATTCTCGTTTTCGGCCAGATAATCAAAATGGTCAATAGGGTCTAAATCAAAAACAATCAGTCCGTTCTTATGCTCCAGCAGTGCATCTTTTACTGATATTGTAACATCATTTTCATTTGTACCATTATTATAGAAAGTAACATTCTTAAAAACAAGTTCTATAACTTCATACCTACAATCGTTAATTAAATTAGCACAAGTTATAATTATACTAATATGATTCCGCTTTACATCTATATCAGATATCCAAGAATCTGAGAAACACCCGTATTTTCTTTTTATTTCACTAACCATAATCAAGATTTTAATCTTAGCCAATAGTCTTTGGGTATAAGCATAAAGGGTATGTGGTTTTGACACTTGTCGTCCCGATCGGTCCATCAAATAGCTTGATTCGATACTAAAAAAAAACCGTATTAAATATAACTTGCTTAGGGCAAGTAGTGAACGTATAAGAAATACCTTCTTTCAAAAATCTACCCTTGTTCAATATGGGCTATTTCAAAGCCGAATCCCTTTAATTTTTCATTTAAAATCATTTTTCTAAAATTCGGCGTGCACAGCAAGAGTGCTTCAGGTCGTAGCAGACCACGTTTAACACCTATTTTTTGTTCGGTCTCGAAAAAGTCGGGGACCTCGGCATTGCGAAAGTCCTTTACGTAAAGCTCGGACAATAGGTTGAGTCCGATAGTATGCCCTTCCGGACACTTGTACACTTCCCCCTCACAGCTTTCCGACAGATCGAAAGGATCTATGCCCGCAATCGTTTTGTCCATTAGAACGAGTTTGGTGGAGACCGCGCCCAATTGAAAATAGTCGATGGGCCGGTTCCTAGAATATACCTGCTCAAAATGCAATCCTTTTAAACTATAGGATTCACAAGCTTCCTTAAAAGCTCTTGAAACGATTACCTCGCCCGCGATCGTTCTCGCGATGTCCTTTTTCGGAATCGAACTTTTCCGCAAGTGCAACGGGCCCGACTGTTTTCTGTTTGCGCCACAAATTTCACAGGCGACGGTTTCGTCATATTCCGTTCCACATTCCTCCCCGGCTGGCTCAAACGTTGTTTTGACAACAACACGGAACAGATTGGTGTCTAACAGTTCTTTTTTTGTGTATGTTCTTTTAATTTCCCAGCCAAAATAGAAACCCCGCCCATATTTACGTTTAATTTTTTTGGCAATATTGGGAATTTGCAGATATCTTGAATCTTCTTTTGTTATGCTCACAATTCTAACAGAAGTGCCAAGATTCTTTCCTTCACAATCATCAAATAACAAATGAGCAAAATCATGGTTAATGCGTATTTCTAAAACTTCTTTCATCTTTGTTGTTCCTAGTAATTATATCCGGGTGGAAGTGGGAATTTCTTATAGACCTCACTCATTATTTCCTGTAAGCGTTGAGGACTTGGGTTTGGTAAACCATAGCCATGTAAACTTCTAAATTCATTAGTAATCCGCTGGTGATATGCCCCGTCCAAAGGCACTAACGCCCCATCTTTTGGTCCACCGAGATACTTTGGCTTTATATGGTGCAATTCGGTTTTACCGGCTTTCTTTGGGTAAAGTTTTTGTGCCTCTAATACCAGGTCATCGGAATATTTCACTCCTCCGTTGATAGTCTTCCCGTTCCACGGGTTTTGTTCAAATTTCTTTGCCACTTTAAACCCTTGCGCCATCCCGGTCAAGCCGCCCAACAGCATGCCCGTACCGACCTGTTGCCAACCTGCCGACAGTGACTCCCGAAAACTTGCCCCCGTGTACCGCGCTAGCCGCGTCACCACAGATAGCCACCTTGATTTTTAAAAGCTATGAAAATAAAGTAGACAGCTATGCGGATACCATTCTAAGCTTCTGTTAGATTTGAAATGAATTCATTAAGATTTTCGGCAACAAAATATAGGTTTGATGTATCGTTATCATCCGACTCGCTATAGTCCACTTCTTTTTCATGGTCCCAAAAATAAATTTTGCTATCAGCGCCATTCATGCAAAGGCAATTACCAAGTGCATCATTTGCAAAGGGAAAAAACGTATCCGGCATCCTCTTTTCTTCTATTTTAAGAACCTTAAATTCATTTTCAAGACTATCATACTCTCCATCGTGGAGGGCCAAAAACCAATCGACTGAGGATTTGGTCAGATTGCCATTTTCCATAAAAGCAAAAACGTTGGGTATACAGCGCCCACCGTTATACTCTAATAAATGTTTTGTATAGTCTTCTGGAAACTTGAAATTTAACCTACTTTCCAATTCCTGGATTTGAAACTTATCAATTTGTTCCTCCATATCTATAAATTCTGCCATAATATTATGTATTTAATTTCCCCAAAAAAAGAATCCTCCAGTATGTCCTGTCGCCCTGTGGATATTTTTGTCAACTAATTGCATTCTTCCCGACATTTGATGATGATGCCAAATATTTCCTTTAGGTGTAACATTATATCCCGCGGCTGCATTAGCTGCTGCCACATCACCGGGCCTAGTCCCGGTGGGCTGAATGAAGACATCGTTCTTACCTCCTTTGTACAAATGATCTTTAAAGTTTGGAAAACCCGATTCATCAAAGGGAACACCTGTTTTAGGATGTACGTTTCCTGCTAATTTAGCATTTCTTAATTTTCCTAACGAACTCTTTGAGGGACCGCCGTTCCAAGGATTCTGTTCAAGGCCCTTTGCCACTTTAAACCCTTGCGCCATCCCGGTCAAGCCTCCCAACAGCATGCCCGTACCGACCTGTTGCCATCCTGCGGACAGGGACTCCCGAAAGCTCGAACCCGTAAGGGCCGCGGTCGTGGCTCCTCCGGCAAAACTACCGGCACCTCCCCCGATCGCACCACCTATCAGTCCCTTTATTGCGGCGCCATTGTTCCTTATACCATTAATGATGACACCCCCGATGTGTTTGGCCGCCAGGGCTCCCGCTCCGGCGCCAATACCCCCAGATACGGCCCCAATGGCCCCTTGGACCAGACCGTTGCCCACGCCCTGTAAAAAGCCGTCGCCTTGGGTCCAAGAGCCTACGGCCCCGGCGGTAAAGCCCGCGGCCCCGCCTACGATGACCCCTGCCAACAAAGGGCTGGCCATCCCGGCCGTAGCCACAGTGGCCACAACGGCAACGGCCACCGTAGCAACGAAGGTAATAATTTTACTGTTACGCTTGAACCAACCCCCTACGGAACGCCAGAAGGATTCTCCGCTGATATCAATATAGCCCAAGGGGTTGTTCAGCACATAGCTGTAGCGGTTATAGTTCTGCGTATTGTAAGGTTCCTGAACAAAATTGTCCGGCATCAAGAAGCGGTGCAGCATGGGATCGTACAACCTCCCGTTCATATGGATAAGCCCTACCCCGAACAGGTGCTCGTGCCCGGTATAACCACGATCGAGCACCCCGCCGCCTGCCATGCCGCCGACGATGTCGTTGCCGTCCCCATCGGTCCATTTTACGATGTTGCCCCAGGCATCGAAATGCCGTTTTTCCCGGAAACCTCCGTTCTTATCGGTAATGCCCAGGATACTGCCCAGATGGTCGCGGTGCAGGTACAGGTATTCTTCTTGGGTACCGGAGGCCGTACGCTCGGAGTGCCATATGGCGGAAGAGGAGTAGGCATCGCCCCCAATATAGGTGGTAAAACGGGTAGTCCCCTTGGTATCGTCCCAGGAGATCTCCATGCTCCCGTCCTGGGAATAGTGCCTGCGATAGGGCCGTTTTTCCATATCCTCCTCGGTACTGCCGTAAAAGGCGTTCGCCCGGTTCTCCACGGCATTGTACTGGAACCCGATACGGTCCCTGCCGGCCTCTTCGATTTCCGTAGCGCTCTTAAAGGCATTGTAAGTGATATTCTGGCTCGTATAATCGGCATAGTTTTCCGTTCCCCTGGCATTAAAACTGATCCCGTTGGGCATAAAGCTGTTACCCGCATAGGTAAAGTCGCCCATGGAGGCCAGGTTGGTGATGCGGCCCTTGTCGTCATAGGCCTGGGCATCGCCGCCCTCATTGTCCTCGATGGAAACCAAACGGTCCAGTTCGTCGAAGGTAAAGGTCTCCTCCCAATCGAAAAGGCTGTTGCTACGGTTGTTCAAAATGCCCCTTTTTACATCGAACTCGTAGGTAAGGGCCATAAGTTCAGCTGTGGTGGTACCCGATTCTCGCCGGGCCACCGATGCGGTAAGATACCCATGGGCGTCGTATTCGTTTGCCCTTTCCATACCGTTGCCCATTGTAGATGAGGTCACCTGGCCACGTGCGTTGAGCCCCTTTATTTTCCAGAGCTCCTCCCCGCTGGTAAAGTCATTGACCTGCAACAGCTGTCCATAGGCGTAGGTATTCTTTGTCTTGTTAACGCTCCTTTCCCCATTGGCCAATAACAGCGCCTCGCTCTCCTCGGCGGACACCCGGCCATAGCTGTCATAAGCGAACCTTTTGGTGAACACGGCATAGGGGGTGGTCTCCACACTGCGCTTGAGCCATTTGTAGGTATCGTCATAGTCGTATACGGTAGTTCCGCTATTGCCGTCCGCATTGGTAAGGGTGAGCGTGCGTAGCTGTTTGTCGGAGTTATAATCGTAGTCCATGGTCATGTCCGTTCCGGCATCGCCCACAATGGTCTTTCTCTCGAGCCTTCCCTCGGGAGTATATTTGTATTCGGTGAGGCCCTTTGGATTGGTCTCCTTGAGCACTTGCCCAAAACCGTTGTACTCGTAGCTATAGGTGCCCGCCGAAGGGTCGATCAGCTTGGACCTTCGCCCCCAACCGTCCTGCTCCATGCGGATGATGCTCCCACCGAAGTTGGAACTTTTCAGGTTCCCGTTCCCGTAATAGGTATAATCTATCGTACCCCCGGGATCGGTAACCTTTTTGATGTTGCCCATGGCGTCGCTCGTCACCACCTTTACCATGGTACCGTCGTCAATCGTAGTAACGAGGCCCGAATAGGTAATATTGGTAGTCTCCCCAGTATGGGCGACCACCTGTTCCGGCCTACCGTAAAGGTCGTAGGCGGTGGTGTTCCATTGCTGTGGCGAATCTCCCTTGAAGGGCTCGCTCGTTCCGGTCCGTCGATCGAGCGCGTCGTACCCATAGGCGGTATGCACCCATTCGCCCATCACGTTTTTGACGCTGCTCCTGACCATCTGGCCCAGAATATTATATTCCGCGATCATGCCACTGCCGTCCGCACCGTTCACGGTTACCTTGGGTGTATAGCTGGAATCGGTATACTCCCTCACGGTCTCCTTGCCCAGGTAGTCGGTCGTGCCCGTCAAACGGAACCAGGAATCATAGTCATAGCTGGTGGTAAGCCCGTAGGGATCGGTCTCCTTTTTCAGAGTGCCGGAGTTCACATTGTATTCATATTCGGCACTACGGCCTTCGGCATCGGTCCGTTTTACCAGGTACCTGTCCGAAGGGTCGTACGTATATCGCATGGTCCTAGGGGTTTCGCCGTCAGGGGCCATTACCTGCTCCAAGATATTGCCGGACACATCATAAGAGTAGGTCTCGGTATCGAAGGCGGTCCCGTTGCCCCTGGTCCGCTTGGTGGTGAGCAGGTTGTCGGAATAAGTATATTCCTCTTCTTTGGTATAGGTATCCCCGTCCACGGTGCTGCTGCTTTTCTTGCTAGTGGGCCTCCCGATATAATAATCGGCTCCTTCGTTGTTGTTGTAGGCCAGTTCAACCAGGCTACTCCCCTGTCCGGAATGGTCGATGGAAATCTGAACGGGGTTATTGTAAGTATCGTACCGGTATCCGCTGACGGTCACCGTTCCGCTGATCCCGTCCTGTACCGTACTGGAGGTCATGGAAAGCTTGAAGACCTTGGACGGGGAAAGTTCGGTATCATAGCGATGGTCGGTACGGATAATGTAGTCCGTGGGACTGTCTGTAAAGTTATGGAAATAGGGCACCGTATAAGAAAGGGTGGCCGCGCCCCTATGTGCGACCAGATCGTGCTTGGAGACGTTCCATTTGCGCTGGGTACCGTCGCCCTCCCATTCGGTACGGGCGAGCCCCGAAAACCCTTGGAACCCGAGTCCGTCCACGTGGGCGACCGCCCCTTGATACGAAAACCGTTTTGTTATGGGCTCGAACCCCTGGTACTGTCGGGTAATGGAGGTGACCAAATAGGTATTCTTGTCTACTTGAAGGTCCACATAGGGATAAACATGCTCGCTCAACGGGGTATAGATCGGACGGCCGTCGGATTCCAGAACGGCGGAATCCATTGGGCCATAACCTATGGTCCTAATATTCGCACCCATGCCAACGGCTCTCAAACGAACGCTATACGCGTGATTATGGGTAAAACCAAAGGAACTGATTTGATCGTTGCTAATGGTCGAAAAGGTGTAGTTGCCCTTACCTACGTCCTCGGAGGAAAGAAAAATAGGGATGGGGAAATGGCTCAATGGGCCGTTTTGGGTATTGCCAATAGCATCGTTAAAATGGACAGTGCCCCCTGTAGATGAATTATCCGTCCCACTACCGTTCATATACAACCGCACGGACTGTTTTCCGTTCTGACCGTTGTCATAGGTCGTTGTGGCATACTCCAAGATATCAGTGCGCCCGTCCCCGTTGGTGTCCGTGGGCACAAGAGTATAGGCATTGATAGCGGAACCGTTTAAATCGGATTCCTTGTAGGTAAAGGGATAGGCGGCGCTGGAAGGATCGAAATCTTTTCCGGTGGCGAAAAAGGTCACAAATCGGTTCCCATCGGCTTCGGTGGGATACATAAAATCGGTCTTCCCGTCACCGTTGTAGTCTCCCAAAATAGGGGAGTACTCCTGTTTTATAGCGGTATCCTGCGTCGTCCATAACAGTTCCAAGGACGTGTTGTCGGTCATGGAATATACATATACCTTACCTTCGGTAAACTGGAGGATGTCGGTCTTCCCGTCACCGTTGACATCGGCAGTAAAGATGTCCTCCAATGAAATGGTGGGGGACTGCAAGTTTCCAAGGGTACTGGCAAATCCGCTGGCGACCCTACGGTCCAGGTCGATAAAATGGGCAGTGGATACGTTTCTGGTAATGTTCGCGCACTCGCAGCATTCGTTGTTCGGGTCCGGGCGGCTAAAGGAGACCGAGCCATTGACCAAAAGGTCGGGACGGCCCCCGCCACAGTCCTCCCCTGGCGGCGGAAGTTCCTCGGTGCAGCTGGTATAGGAGTAGGGCTTGCTCAACGCAATGACATCGGTAAGCCCGTCGCCGTTAAAGTCCCCTGAAAGATATTCCAACTGTAACTGATAGTCGGACAACGCCTCCCCGCAGTTGTTGTTCGCCTGATAGGAAGGCGCAGTCCATGTTTTTTCATAAAGTCTTGTTGCGACCGACGAACCGCCTTGGGCATGTACCCCAAACTTGACCTTGCTGCCGGATTTTGTTACCGTCGCATAACCTTGGGAGCGTCCCATCTTATTATAACTATCTAAATAGTCCACGGCAAACATTTGCTCGAAGGGCGTTGTCCCGATCTCATAGCCAAGATTGTACCGCCCGGAGCCCAGATCTTCAAAAATCCAATATTTGTCCCGTTCGGACTTGCTTTTGGCATGCAATACCAGATCCATTTCCCCATTGCCCGTAAAGTCCAAAGGAACGACTTCAGCGTTGTTACGGTCTACATTGGCCAAGCTGATAGAGAATTCATCCGGATCTGATCCTCCGGTGACTTGGGGAACGTACTCTGAATATCCGAAAATAACGGGATCTGGAAATTGGGAAAGGTCCGCCGATCGTTCGAAGATACCACCCAATCGTTGATGGCCATGTTTTGTGGGATAGTAAGTAAAGCTGTAGGTTCGATAAATATCGCCCCCTCCGGATACATTTATATTGGAAAGTATGCTTCCCTGTTCAAAATACAGACCGCCGACGTACGACCCTTGCACCAGCTCCCTTCGTACATAACTAAAATATATCGAATTCAGGGCTGTTTCTCCCGATCGATGGCCATAGTTGATTCTGCTTATAATGATTTGGTTATAGCTTCGATCATATTCGTAGTCGATACGCACCCCTTGAGGGTTCTTCCAATAAGTAATGGCAAAATTTGTCTCCGAACGACTATTGGCGTTATCCGCGTACATGGCCACCGATCCGTCCGGATACTCCACCTTGAACTTTTCCGGTCCGAACCCCGCTCCGTAAGGGGAGGTCCCCAAGGAGGTAATCCTAAGGTTGGAATGGTACTCCGTCTCGTAAACGGCACCATTGGCGCCATAAGTTCCCGACTTTAGAATCAACCGCTGTCCGTCGAGCGCAAAACGGTCGAGCGCATCGAAATCTACGGGGTCTATGGTACCGTTATGGTACATGGTGGACGGAATTCTGGTAATGGTAGATACTCCCGTTAAATGCCAGCCATATCCGACCAGGCCATCACCACTTTGGCTATTGTACTGAATGGATAATTCTGGTACGATACCGTTGATACCCGGGGGCACGTTGATCGGATAAGAATAAACTGCGGCTCCGCTGGCGGATACCGAAAGGGAACCCATGGTCTGGGGCATGCTCCCCCCACCTCCGCCGCTGTTGGCGGCCGAGGTCGTTATCAATTGCGTACCTTCCGGTTGTGGCCCGACAAGGGATACCGTAGGGCCGCCCTGTTCGTTGATGTCGATTGGTGTCCCTTTTAAGGGGACCTCCTTATAATCGGTCTGTGCGTTGGCGCATATGGCAAAGGCCAGAGTGAACAATAGGGCAAGGGCGTTGCCCGTTACTTTGGTGTTTCGGATAAATGCTTTCATGTGGTGTTTTTTTGTATCGGTATCAGTCCTTGATTATTTTTTTGCCCACGGTGCGTCCGCTCTTGAGCCTGAAGGTGATCAGGTATACCCCGGTGGGGCGGTCGCGCAGGTCCACACTGGCCCGGGAGCCGTCCGTGTCCTGAGCGATCGGGATCTGTTTTCCGGCAAGGTCGGTAACGGTAATGTTCTCGATCAGCCCATCGTAGTCCGCGGCCCAGGTGACCGCCAGTTCGCCCTTGGTAGGGTTGGGCAGCAGTACGATGCTATCGTCGAAGGGGTCCGGTTCGTCCACCGTTTCGGGGCCTTCTTC
>NZ_JBNGOP010000040.1:0-25813 GCF_050589625.1 Maribacter sp. 2-571
TTGCACCAAGTACTTTCAATTGTTCATTGTTTATTACCTAATTGCTCATTGAAAAAAAGACCGCTGCGCTGAAAGAACAAGGACAAAGGACAAACTCAAGTTCAAGAATCAAACTCAAGTTCAAATTCAGTGTCATTCCTTCACAAACTACTTATTACTTATAACTAGCCACTTTCCACTAAGTCATCACCAGTTGTCCCCATCACTGTTTACGGTGCGCCAGCACTACAGGAGGCTTCCCATTAAAGGGATTGTGCATACGCCCTATCGTCTTGGCACCCAGTCCGGAAGCACGGATAACACTTTTATCGCCATACCGTTCACGAATGGTATCCATGGCATGGTACAGGTTTACGATTTCCTCGGTATCATCAAAAAGATCGATCTGATAGTTTCCGCTTACCAAGTGACTGAAACGAATACCGACCAAGCGCACCAGCAACCTTCGATTGTAGAGGTTTTTGAAAAGTTCCAAAATTTTTGGAATCAAAATATGATCGGCGCTGGTATAAGGAATACGCAATTGTTTGGAATAGGTATTAAAATCGGAATACCGGACTTTTACGGAAATACAAGCCGTTAGTTTTTGACCCCGTCGCAGTTGATAGGCCAGGTTTTCGGTCATTGCGATCAATACCCCTTTTAAACGGTGTACATCTATGGTGTCACGGTCAAAAGTACGTTCGGTAGAAATCGATTTCCGCTCACAAAAAGGAATCACGGGAGTATTGTCCACCCCGTTGGCACGTTTCCAAATAACGGTACCATTGGCACCTAAAACACGTTGCATTACCCCTATTGGCATCTGCTGAATGTTCAGGATTTGACGTAATCCCAAATGCCGCAGGGTCTGGTAGGTCTTATCGCCTACCATAGGAATTTTTCTAATGGAAAGGGGTGCCAAAAAATGCTTTTCGTGCCCTTCGTCTATTTTTAACTGATTGTTGGGCTTTGCCTCATTGGTGGCCACCTTGGAAACTACTTTGTTTACGGACAGCCCAAAGGAAATGGGCAAACCCGTTTCCTTTATAATCTTCCGTCGCATTTCGGTAGCATATTTATAGGCGCCAAAGAAGCGATCCATCCCCGAAAGATCTGCATAAAACTCATCGATACTGGATTTCTCGAACAGGGGCACCTGCTCTTTAATAATTTCGGTGACCATATCGGAATGCTTGCTATAGGTACCGGCATTCCCACGAATGACTACCGCTTCCGGGCAAAGTTCTTTGGCCATTTTCATGGGCATTCCCGAATGCACCCCAAAACCACGTGTCTCATAACTGCATGCGGCCACCACACCGCGATCGCCCGTACCCCCGACCAGCAAAGGCTTTTTTTGCAATTCACTATGCAAAAGCCGCTCTACCGACACATAAAATGTATCCAAATCGATATGTAAGATGGTTTTGGTCATAATCATCTTCAAAAAGGATAGCTAATATATGGAATATTTCCTTTTTATTGGATATAATCCAATAAATATAATCGATGCCTCAGTAGTCGGTCTTTCAAAATACAAGCAGGACACGACCGCTATGTCAATGCATAGTGAACTGCTTCGAGGCAGAGCCATCGAGGTATCAAGCGGAAGAAAGTTTAAGGATTTTATGAAAACCATCCGTTTTCAAACTTTCCTCCAAAACTCCGACACAGAGCATCGGGGAATTCTAATGATTAAACCCGCTTTATGCATTAGAAAATCTATTACAGCTTCCAGCTACTTCAAAATATGGTGCTGCGCTACATTTTCAAATGTAACCGTAGCCCCGAAGTTTTGGGGCTATGCTTACATTCATAAAATGTCATATTTTATCGCAGCTAAAAGCTTCATTACGAAGTTCTAATGCAGAACCCGGGTTAAAACAACTATTTGAAAGCAGTTGATCATGCTCTAACAATGCTCGCCCTGATCTTATGGAAGAATTCAAAAACAGGTTTTGGATAATCGGCCAATGAGCACTAAAAAGGATATAAAAAGATCACTCGATATTCTGAATAAACACCCGGGCCGTCAAATACTCTTTATTGGTCCGGAAATTTTTATTTTTTAAAAAATGAAGGTGTACCACTTCGCCAAAATTGTTTTTTTGCTCCAGTGTATATATGGTTTTTAATAGCGAAGTAAACTCCCCATCCAGCGTAAAATCGAAAGTGTTCAAACGATTTGCATTTACCAAAACCCGGTGCGGGTCGTTAAAATCTATAAGTTTTAACGCGTTCTTTTCCGCTTCGATATTGATGACCCTTAATAAATTATTCTCGATGGAGGTATTTCCCAAGTTCATCTTTCCCAAGACCGAGTCGTAATACACTTGCTTTTTCATAAGCAATGCCAATTGCTGTGGCGCGTTTTTCAACAGTGCGCGTTCCGCTTCCAGTTTTTTATACGCGTTCCGTTGCTCCAAAGTATTTGAAATCGCGAACCGATAACAGAGCAATACTGCCAATAGCACTGCCGACATCAACAACAGCATTTTTGTTCTACCGCTCATCGATGGTTATTTTAATGGTAAAGTCCGAGGTGTTTTTTCGGCTATAATCATAGTCGGTGGTTTCTACCTTGGCCACCCATGACAGCTTTTCCAATTCGGCCACCCAAGTATAAAAATCACTACTGCTATATACTTCTCCAGAAACCAATACTGTTTTATTTTCAATTTCGATGGGTTTCGCTTCCCGCAACGGTTTTTGTAGCGGTTGGTATTGAATTTCCCTCAGTAACAAGGTACTTGGCAAGCTTTGCGCCAAGGTATCTAGCAAAGCGGAGGTATTCGAATTTGCCATTGCCAAAACGGCGTTCAGGCGTTCCTCTTTAATTTTTACCGCCGTTTTAAGTTGTACCAACTGTTCTTTATTGGCATCGTTCACGGCTATTTTTTCCTGCAGTGTTCCTACCTTTTCATAATAGTGGTTAAAAAACAAAAAGTTAACAAAAAGTAGGGTCAAAATCCCTATTAGGGAGGATTTCAATAGCAGACCAAAATGTCTTTGATCGACAAAGGCACTTCGCAAATCCGTTGCTATGGCCGTGATATTACCTTCCGTTTCATTATTTTTTAGAAGATGGGCCAATATTCCGGAAAGCCCCAAAAGATAGGTACTCTTCACGGAAAGCCCGTTAACATCGTACACCTGTGGAACAATACTATCGTTTTCCCCGAACGCTATGACGTTTTCAAGCGACCCTTCGGAAAAAACCAGTTTTTGGTTGGATACCGGCACGCTTCCGGACGGCAGGTATTCCCTTATGCCGGAAACCGGGGACACGCCCAAAAACAATTGTATTACGGAAATCTTCAATTTGGAAAGCTGACCCAGATACCCGTCTATTTCCTCTTTTCTACAGATGGCCACCACATCCTTTAAAACCCCTTTGGTGATACTGTAATAGAAACTATCAAAATCCAGGTTCGGGAAAGCGCTATGCACCTGTGCCTCCACACCGGCGTTCTCGACCGTATCGTTTATTTTTACCAACACCCTTGCGGTATTCACTACGAGGCATACGGGCCTGTTCTTTTCCATTTCGGCAACAGCGGCCCCCAAAGACGTAAAAACCGTTTCCCCAACAATAAAAAGCTCTTGTCCCTTGCGCTGTATTTGCAAGAGGTACACCAAGGTTTCCCCCGATCGCTCGCATATTTCTAGCGCATAATAGGCGTTGCCCTCGTTCAGATATGTTTTAATACGGTCGAGCACAAATTAGTAAATAACGGTAGGTTTGATTAAAATAGTGAGTTTCTGCTTGGTATCTTCCCGTTTTCGTCTGCTAAAAAGCCATTTGATAACGGGGATGCGGGCCAAAAAGGGTACGCCGCTACCGGCATCGTTCTTAATTTTTTCTTCAAGCCCTCCCAAAATGGCCAAATCTTGATCTTGCATTCGAATTATGGAACTGAACTCCCTAGAGGTCAATCCCGGAGGGGCTTCGTCCTCGATACGTTCCCCGCTAAAATCGGATTGTATCACGTTGATCTCCAAGGTAACCTGCCCATCGCCCGAAACCAAGGGTTTGATACTTACCGCCAACTCGGCATCGATCGGTTGGTAGTTCCGAACTTCGGAAGTGGTCGGGATCTGCGATCCAAAAAAGTTCTGATTGGTCACCACATAATAAGTGGTCTCCCCAATAGACAAATTGGCCCTATGGCCGTTCAAGGTCGATAGTTTGGGGGTAGAACGAATTTTTACGGCCCCGCTTTCCTCCATTGCCTTTATGGTCGCAAAAAATTCGGGCACCACTTTCCCGATATTAAAGGATCCAAAACCATCAAAACCACCGATAATTTTGTTTACCGTGTTCGCCCCCAAGGTAATATCGGTCTGCGGAAACAATTTTCCGCTAGTGGTAACGGGTTGGTCCCCGATGCCCCAACTGATACCAGTTTCTACGGTAGCGGACTTCCGTACCTCAATCAACATTACTTCGATGAGCACTACAGGTACGGGCTTATCGATCTCTGCGATAAATGCCTTAAAACGATTGATGTTCGCCGCCGGACCACTGACCAAAAAACTGTTCAGTTCAAAATCCATCCGTATATCCAGATCTGCCTTTATGTCATCCGGAAGAATGTTTACCAAAGCTTCGGCCTCGGAACGATAATCCCCAAAATTATTGGATCGGGTATTGAGGTTTCTGGTATTCCCAAAACCCTGGTTGTTTCCGAAACCTTGGTTATTTCCGAAACCTTGGTTGCCCCCGATACCGTTTTGAAAACCACCGCCCACATAATTTACGTTGCTATTCACGGTCCGTCCCGAAACACGACTCCCAAAGGAAGCCCCTTCGGCATCTCCCAACAATTGTACGGAGCGGTGCATCATCTGTACGACCTCTATGTTTCGAACGCTCAGTTGATCGGCGGTTCCGAAAAAATACATATCGCCCTCTTTTTTAAAGGTGAAATTGGTAGGTGTTGATGCAGGCGTACTTCCATTTCTGGTACCGCGTTGGTTTTGGGAACTATTCTGACCGGTACTGTTGGCAGACCTGCTGCTGCTTGTATTCGAGGAAGTAGGGGAAGAAGTACTCTTGCTCTTGCTTTCGAACATGCGTCCCAACAAGGCATCATACGCTATTTTTTTTGCTTTGAAAGTTATGGTACCGGCACTTTCCAAAGGAGTGGCGGTATACACGTCCAAATCCAGGTCATAACTCATTTCTTCAATGATCTTGGCAATGGGAACCTTATTGAAGTCAACGGAGACTACTCTATTGACAGAATCCAATATCTCATAGAAAAAATCGGTACCGTTTCTTGCGGTATTGATCCTGTTTCTCCTAGTGTTGCCCCCTGTATCGGCAGCCTGACTAAAAAGGTAAAAACCATCCCTCGATTTAGAAAAGTCCAAACCATTGGTCTCCGCCAAACGCTGCATTGCGGCATCAAGGGGCACATTGCTCAAATAACTGTTCAAGGTAATAGTTTCCATACCCGTGTTGTACAACAAATTTCTTCCGGTACGGTCGATGATGCTCCGGAACGCTTTTTCCAAAGGAATGTCCTTTAGGTCGAGGGAAAGCAGCTCGTTCGCAGGATCAAAACCGACAATAGGTTCGGGTTCTACAATTTCGGGCGGTGGCGGAATAAATTTTGATATGGACAAAATGTTTCCGGTAAAGGAAATATCGAGATCGTATTGCCGTACCAAAAACACCAAAAGATCGGCCACGGTAACATTGGAAAAATTGTTTACGATGGTAATGTCCTGTAGTGCGGGATCAACGTTCAAATTAATGTTGTGCACCTTGGAAACGGCCAAAAGAAAATTGGTAAGGCTTACGTTGGCAACATTTATTTCCAATTTTAGATTTTCGGCAAGTCCCGTATTATCGACGGACAAAGCCTCCAAGTTATTTTTAATGTTTTGGATCCTGATGCTTTCCTGTGCATAAAGACAGCTCGAAAAAAGCAACATGATCAGCAATAGCTTCTTCATTGTTCAATTGGTTAATAACGCATACACCTCATCAATGGCGGTTTCACCATCTCGAATCATTTTGAGCGCGTTCTGCTGCAAGGTAACGATCTTATTTTCCATAAGGTAATCGTCTATCTGCATGGCGTTGTTCTTAATTTGCAATACCAGTTCTTTGGTAATGGGAATGATCTCGTAAATCGCTTTTCTTCCTTTATATCCCGTATGATGGCAATGGGTACATCCTTTGGCCACATAATGCTCCCGCATTCCGGACGGGGGCGCAAAGGTATCGGGAAAAAGTGCGGGAACTACTTTTTCTTTTTGTTTGCAAAAAGGACATAGTTTTCGCACCAAACGTTGGGCGACGCTCATATTCAGCGTAGTGGCGATCAAAAAAGAAGGGATGCCCATATCGATCAATCGCGATATGGTGGCCCAGGCCGAATTGGTATGTATGGTCGACAGTACCAAACGCCCGATCAGTGCCGTTCGTATGGCCATGTTCGCGGTATCGACATCCCGTATTTCCCCGACCATGATCACGTTCGGATCTTGCCGTAAAAAAGTACGGAGGGCCTTGGAAAAATCCAATCCAATGTTTTCTTTCAACTGTACTTGATTGATCCCTTCCAAGGTATACTCTATAGGATCTTCAATGGTAAGGATATTGGTTTCGGCGACGTTCAGCAGTTTAAGGGTGGCATAAAGCGTAGTGGTTTTCCCTGATCCCGTTGGGCCGGAAATCAATACAATACCGTTTGGCTTTCGAATGGCCTCTTTATAGATCCGCAGTTCCTGCTCGGTAAAGCCCAAATCGCTTAAAGAAATCGCGGTAGCATCTTTACTCAAGATCCGGAGTACTATTTTTTCCCCAAAAAGTGTCGGCAGGGAAGACACGCGGATATCAAATTCATCACTTAACGATTTTATGGTGATCCGACCATCCTGCGGTAATCTTTTTTCGGAAATATCCAGATCGGCCTTTATCTTGATCTTGTTGATGATGACGGGATACTCCTGAATGGGAATATGGAACTGTTCTACCAATTTACCGTCTATGCGATAACGGATCCGACAACGGGTCTCGTAGGGTTCAAAATGGATGTCGCTACTCCCGATCTCTTTGGCGGTCACCAAAATTTTTTCCAGAAAGTCTGGGGTATACCGCAAATTTTTATCGGCGGTCTCGGTCGCCTTTCGGTAATTGGCCGTCAGATAGTTATCCAATTCCCCCGATTCGCAGTATTCCAGATGTACCGGTGTATTCAAAACGATCTGCAATTCAGAGGAAAGCGCATCCAAACGGGTACTATCGGTCTTAAACAAAAGCGTATCGCCGTTTTCGGCAATAGGAACCGCCCGGTAATGGAACGCCTGTTCGGCGTTGATCCGTTGTTGAATACTGGCGGGTATTTTATAGTCGGTCTGCACTTTAAAGGATATAGAGGGATGGGGAAATGTCAAAAAAACTTCCGGTCAGTACCATGAGCAAAAAGAACGCCATAAAGCCGGCCAGAGGTACGGTTTTCATGTTCCACCTTTTTTTGAACAACATGTACAATAATGCGGAAAAGAAAACCCCGCCCGTAAAAAGCAGGATAAAGGTTACCGTGGGAAACCCGATTGCCAAGGCATAGAAGAATAGCAGATCGCCCGACCCAAAACTGTGGTCGACAAATTTTTTTTTCATGACCCATCTGGCATAGGCATATAATATGAGAAGAATTATAGTAGTTATCGCGAAGTTCATCATGGCAGAAACGGCGAAGAACATTGTTGTGGCCGTTTGAAAAAAAATGGTTCCCAAAAAAATACCGAGCAAGGGAAATAAAAACCAATAGACCCATCGGTCCTTAACATCTTGTAAAAAGATAGCTCCACTACAGATCATGGCCAAAAGTTTAAGGATTACGATCAATCTTTTACCGTTTGCTTGGGTGTTCCCGTCTCGTCGATCTCCCAAACGTTCAACACCCCGTCGCCATCAAAATCCGTTATGGCTTCCGCCCTGGCCTTAAAAGTGGCATTATCGGCGCCTATAATCTGATACACATAATTTGCGGTGCCATTTTCCTTTATCGTCTTTGGTGCCTCAAAATCGAGCTCATTAAAGTCGGCACTATATTTACTGTACATATAACGGTAGGTGCTTTGCGCATTATAAATGGCCTTTAGCTGTACCTGTGCCTCTACGCTTTTTGCCTTGGTGATCAGGGGCATGAGGTTGGGCAACGCGAGCAATAGCAAAATACCGATGATCGCAAGTACGATCAACATCTCCTGCAAATTAATGGCAGGCACCTTAGTATCCCATTTTTTCATTCCACCAAATTTTTTGACAAGGTATAAAAATCACCAATAAGATTATTGTAAGGCTCCATAAAAGATACGATTACCGGATAAACGGCAGTATTTACAAAAGTTGGCAAGGGAATTCCCTACAAAAAATAACGGTTCGTCAATATAATGTGCTTCCCTGCACTTTTTTTGCAGTGGGGGCGATTAGTTTTACCAAACATTGGCAAACCTTACGTTCTAATAAGGTACCAAAGCAGCATAAAATTACGATATAAAATGAAAAAAATACTTGGGCGATGTATTTGGGAACATAAAAAGCATAGAAAAGGTATAGATTTTTATTACAAAAAGCATAAATAATACTTGTTTTTATCTTTCAAAAAAAAGTACATTTGTATGCTAACCGTTATATAAATCACCTACACATTTTAATAAGAGTTATCCCCCCGATATCTTTTCCTTTTAGCACAAATGCTATTTTATTATACATAACTTTCTATTTCAAAAATGGAATATAGGGAAGTTTATTTGGTCAATGAAATTGGCAAAAAAGGTGTTGCAAATAGTAATAGGCTGCGGTATGATTTTGACAGAACCCAATAACATATAACAATCAATCCCTAAAAAACAAAACATGAAAAGAAATATTTTCGGTATTAAAAAAACTGTTATCCTGCTAACCGCATTTATCACCGGCAGTTATTGCTTTGCACAACAGATAGACCTTACGCAGTTTACCGCAGAACAATATCGCACCGGAACCGTAGGTGTTCCCCAACGGGCAATTGATGGCGATACAAATGGCAGCTGGTCCAACGGTTCCGTTACCCACACCACGAACAATGATATTATAAGTTGGTGGCGCGTAGACCTTTTGGCCGAATACGATTTTTCTCGAATAGATGTATATAATAGAACCGATTGTTGTAGCAGTCGTCTGAATGGTGTCACCGTTCATGTAGGCAACGCAGCATCTACCGACCCCTCGGACTATACGTTGATCGGTACGCTATCCGGCAGCACAAGTGTACAGCAGTTAAATACAAATGTAACTGGAAGATACATTTGTATTCACAAGGACAATACTGGTCAACCAACAAACGAGGTGCTTTCCATTGCCGAGGTACATGCTTTCGGGGCACTTTCCGGAACTACTCCTGCGGGAGGATCTGGCCAATGGACGGACAATGGAAATTCCATTTCCTATAATGCCGGAAATGTGGGCATTGGAACCTCTTCCCCTACCGCTAAACTGGATGTTCATGGTGCCCTTAGAGCGGAACAACATGTAACGGTCCAAGCAGGAAGTTCGTACAAAGTAGCAATGAATGGTCAATCGGATGGTTATATTACCGGTCGGGACAATTCATTTACAAATAAATTTCTAATTACGGCCAAAGGCAATTCTTATCTGAACGGTGGCAATGTCGGCATTGGAACCTCCGCTCCGGACGCACCGCTTACCGTAAACGGCTAAATACACGCCAAAGAAATAAAGGTGGACTTGAACGGCGCCTTGGCCCCCGACTATGTTTTCTATGACGACTATAAGCTTCGTTCCCTTCTTGAATTGCAAAAATACATAGAAGAAAACGGTCACTTGCCCAACATTCCCTCGGCAAAACAAATGGAAAAGGAAGGGGTACTCCTCAAAGAAATGAACCTGAAACTTCTGGAGAAAATCGAAGAACTTACGCTTTATCTGTTGGGGCAGGACAAGACCATAAAACAAGAACAATTAAAATCCCGCCTGTTGGAGCAACGCCTTCAAAAATTGGAACAACAATAAACCAAATCTTATACCATTTTAACTTTGAAATGGTATTAAAACCACTACAGCATAATGAACAAATTAGCGTTCCCCATTGCACTATTGGCCTTGATCGCCAATGTCGCTTCCTTTTTTGTTTCAAACCCATCACAAGCGCTTGTGTATGTAGATGTTAACAAACTGATCGAGGGGTATTCCCTTACCGCGCTAGAAAAGGAGGCGTTCAATAAAAAAACACAGGTACTCAAGGCCAATGTCGACAGTTTGGTGGCCAATAGCATTAGGCTACCAAAAGTTCTTTACCCCTAATGGTGACAATTCCAACGAACACTGGAACATTATCGGCGGGGAAGCCTTTCCCGAATCCCAGCTGTACATTTACGACCGTTATGGAAAATTGATCGCCCAAGTAACACGCTCCTCCCTTGGTTGGGACGGTACCTTTAACGGAAACCCCTTGCCCGAATCGGACTATTGGTTCCAGTATCGTTATAACGACGGAAAGGTATTCAAGGGGCATTTTTCCTTAAAACGATAACTAGAGAGAGTCGTTTTATCCAATCGCTCAAAAAACTACTTCCCTGCATAAAAGCTGCAGTGGCCATCCTTATCTTTCCATGCCAATCGAATGACTGCAATGCTCAAAACCAAAAATCCGTCATGCCCGTAAAACGAAGGCCAACTTTAAAATAGGTGCTGTTCTCAAAGAAACCCTGTTCTTGCCATGGCATCTGAGTAGATTTGGACCGCTATCATTTTTTATTGACGTGATTGAAAGTCCCTTTAAAATATCCAAAATAGGGATTCACAAATAGCATGATATCGATTAAAAACCAAAAATCAAGACAAACCGTTGCATCCCCCGAAAACAATACCGATTTATAACGCAAGGCCCACAGCAAGTGTCGAATTTTCCCTATTTTTAACCCTAAGAATCAAGCAACCAAACTACTCCTTTGGATTTAAAATGCACAGGTTGATAGGAAAAGAATAAAATTCTTTTTCAACATTGTATCAAAGTAGCAGTAAACAGTTGGCGGCAAAGTGTGTTGTAATCCATAAAAATTACTGCCCGCCAAGAATGCCTGCCTACTTGTTGAAGATTTGTAGAAACTGAAAGCCCTGCTCTAAAGTGCAGTCTTTCAACTAACGATTGTAATCAATGAAAATGCATATCAGAATAGCCGGTATCGTGCTATCCCTTTTGTTTTTGGGCTGTGCCGCCCACAAGGCAAAATACCAAGAAGCGGCGTTGAGCCTGCCCCAAATGGGGAGCATTGTACAAACCAAGGGAGCGTTGTGGTTTTCCATTTCGGAACAGGTGGGAGATCCTATTTGGAGCACGCCATTGGCAGTTACCGCGCAGGAACTCCCCTTCAACAATGCCAGTTATACGACCTATACCGATTTCATGATTAAGGCCGGAAAGATCAACGGCATCGCCTACCAAGATTCCCTTCCCTATAAACCCAAATACGCCCGGCTTCAATTGTTGGATAAAATTGATTTGACCGGTCGGCTGAACTCAAAAGAAAATATCGCGGTACGGGAGTTTTTAAAAAACGATGACTCCTACAAAATCGTGACCACTTTGGATGTCACCATGCCCGATGCCCTGTTGCAACAATTCCTGAATGCAAATACCATTAGCCTTCGAGAAAACACGCCGTTGGGCAGGCATTTGGTACTGGTACACGACAAACGGGAGACCACCGTCCCCTTTTCGGAAATACAGGTTTTCGACTACGCCTACGCCTCATTTTGTTGGGGTGAGGACCGCTATCACCATAAACGGATAGAAACCCTGTTGAGCGGTTCGCAAAAATGTCCAAAGGGTACATTTAAAAAAGCGGCCAAAGTCACTTCGGACCGCGCTTATTTAAAATTTTAAAATGAGGTTGAGAACTATTTTAGGAATATTCTGTTTTGGCGTGCTGTGCTGCGCCTGCGACGACATTATTGAAGAAGAAGACCTTTCCAACCGTTCGGTGAACGTGCTGGCCCCTGTGGACGGGAGTGTCGTTACCCAAAATCAGGTAAGCTTCAATTGGAATACGGTCGAGGATGCCCGTAGTTATAAGTTTGAATTGGCAACACCAAACTTTGAGAACGCCGCCCAAATATTATTGGACAGTTTGATCGTGCAAGATACCTTGGGGAGCATTCGTACGCAATTGGGAACAACCCTATTGAACGGAAATTACCAATGGCGGGTAAAAGCATTGAACGGCGGCTTTGAAACACCGTTTACCACAAATACCTTTACGGTCGATGGCGATGAGAACATCGATTTGATCGCACCGAACACTCCTGCGCCGATCACTCCCGAAGATGGAGCGGTTTTGGATGCCGTGGAAGTGACCTTTACCTGGTCGAGGGAAGATGTTGCCGGAACCGCCGAACGCGACAGTGTATATATTTATACCGACCCCGAACTACAGAGCTTGGAACGCAAGGGACTTGGCGCGAACAAAAGCTTTGAAACAACCCTATCTTCCAACACCTATTATTGGTTGGTGCAGGCGTTTGATGCAGGGGGTAACCGAAGTGAAGATTCCGCAGTGTTCGAATTCACTATCAATTAAACGGGACACTTGTTTTTCCCGAAGTACAAAAAATGAAGAAGAACGTTAAAACCTATGTACTACTGGCAGTGGTATTGGCCATCTGGGGAACGATCGCGTATCGTATCCTGGCCCCGACAGCTACGGGTACGACGCAGGAAACCGATACCGCTTCCGTATCGTTTAAACCGCTTGCCGTTCAAAAAAAAGACACTTTTTCGATTATTGCGGACTATAGAGACCCCTTTTTAGGGACGGTTCCCAAAAAACCGAAAAAAAATACCAAGCGTACCGTAAAACCGGCCACCCCGGCATTACCCGAAATCGTTATCAACTATACCGGCCTGATTACCGATTCCAGCACCGAGCAAAACATTTTTTTTGTGACCATAAACGGAAAACAACACCTGATGAACTTGCAGCAGGAGATCGATAAGGTTCGGCTATTGAGCGGTACGGCCTCCTCTATTAAGGTCCGGTACCACAACAAGACCAAAACCATTGCCCGCAGCCAGTGAAATGGAACGAAAAAATAAACGCGGGCGCACTCCAATTCGTTCTTTTCATCAGCGTCGTCATTGCGTTGTTGTTATTGGCCTTTGTCACCCTATCCCAGACGAACGATCTTTTTAATAAAAAAACGACCTTACTCGTACATACCGTTAAAAAAACGGAAATGGGACTTCAGTTCGTGCTGAACAACACGCTGCCCATTTCCGATTCCACCCAACTCGACCTTCCGCCCGACGATTTGAGTATCGACCTGACGGGCATACGCTCCCATTGGGGCGTTTTTGAGAAGTATACCGTAACGGCCACTGCTAAAAAAAACCGTTTTATAAAGTCGGTCCTAGTCGGCCATGGAAATCAAGAAACGCCACCGGCCCTTTATTTACAGGATCGACAGCGTCCCTTGATCATCGTTGGGCGAGCGGCCATTAAGGGCGAGGCCTATCTTCCAAAACAAGGCATACGGCCGGGAAACATTTCCGGTAATGCGTTTTATGGAAACACTTTGGTTCAGGGAAGACAGCGCGAAAGCAAGGAACAATTGCCACAATTGCACCCCGGTATGAAAACATATCTGAACGGATTGCTGAAAAACCGAAGTGCGATACCCATAACGGAGCGCATTCGGTCAGTAAACGGTATCAAAGCCGAAAATTCGTTTCAGCAACCTACAAAATGGCTATCGGGTACGGTGGTCGATCTTTCGGGGGCATCCCTGCGCGGTAACATTGTCGTTCGTGCATCGCAACGCATCATTGTCGATGCAAGCAGCCAATTGCAGGACGTTCTTTTAGTGGCCCCGACCATAATCATAAAAAATCGTTCCACCGGAATTTTTCAGGCACTTGCCAGCAGACAGATCGAAGTGGGCAAAAACTGCAACCTAGGGTATCCCTCCGCATTGATAACGATAAAAGACCGGAACGCCCCAAAAAATGGGAACCGAATGCAACCGCCAGCAATACACCTTGACCAAGGAAGCGAAATCTCGGGAATAGTGCTCTATTTGGAAGAAAAACAAGAAGAAACGGCCTTTTATCCGCAGGTAAAGCTTGAAAAAAATAGTAGGGTTCGGGGCGAAGTATACTGCGAACGAAATCTGGAACATCTGGGCCAGGTTTTTGGGACGGTATATACCAGTGGCTTTATTGCCTTGGAAAACGGAAGTATTTATCAAAACCATTTGTATAACGGAACCATCGAAAACGAAGCGCACCCGCCCCAGTATTCGGGCTTGCCCATCCTTGGAAAAAAACAACGGAAAACAGTTTCCAAATGGCTGTACTAAAAAAAATAAGAGCTTCCACCCTTATGGAAACCATGGTAGCCACGGTTTTGATCGTGATTGTCTTTATGTTGTCCAGTTTTTTACTGAACCGTATTTTTTCCACCAGCATTCGAAACAACACTACTGGCCTTACCGAACATTTGCACCAACTCGAATATGCGCACGCACATGGTTTGATCAGTATACCGTATGAAGAGGAATGGGAAGGGTATACCATTGTGATCGAATATGAAACACGGTCCAACACCACTTACCTTCGGTACGAAACCGTTCAGCAAAGGACCCAAAAAAAACAACAAACCTATAGCAGTCTTGGAAAATAGTCCCAAAAAAATACCCGGCTTTACGTTAAGCGAGATGATGGTGGTACTTGTTATTACGCTGATCGTGGTAGGATTGGCATTTTCGGTATTGCGCTTGGTACAACGCCAAATAACGGGCATCGGTCAAAATTATGCCACCAACTCGGAAATCAACCGGTTCAAACAAGCGCTATGGGTCGACTTTCAAACCTATCCCACGCTATATTTTTCGGAAAAGGACCAGACCCTAACCTGTGGAAATCCTCTTGCAGCAAAGACCTATCGTTTTCAAAAGGAATGGATCATCCGCGAAAAGGACACTTTTGCCATTAGCACCGATCAACTATTTTTTTTTAGGGATGGGGCAACCATCCTTGAGGGAGCTATAGATGCCATGGAACTAAAAACCATCGAAAGTCAGGGCGCTAAAATTATTTTTGTACACCAAACCAATGCCGCGGACGAATACATGCAATAACCCGACCATGAAACTACCGAAACCATTTCTTGCAAAACCGATTATAACAGCTACCGAATATGGGCTTTAAACTAGATTCAACCACACCGAAGAAAGCAGAAAATACCGCTGTAAAAAAGGGGAACGAGGTCTCTTTTTTGGAGCGGGAGATTACCTGGTTCGGCTCCGGTTTTTCCAGTAAGAAGAAAGAAGATTTTTATACCGAAATCCATGTATTGTTGAAAGCGGGAATCAACTTAAAGGATGCGCTTGCCCTAATGGGCGAAAACCAAAAAAAAGAAAAACAACGCCTATTTTACAATGAGTTAGTGGACGCATTGGTATTAGGGGAGGCTTTTTCAGAGGTGATCCGCAGCAAGCAGGAATTTACCGAATATGAATATTATGCCTTAAAAATTGGAGAAGAAACCGGTACTACCCATAAAATTGCAGAAGAAATGGGCAAGTTCTTTTCCAGAAAGAACGAACAGCGCCGTAACCTGATCAACGCACTCACCTACCCGATTATAATTTTGGTCACCGCAGTATTGGTCGTTGTTTTTATGTTACGGCTGGTAGTGCCGATGTTCCAAGATATTTTTAGACAAAACAACGTAGACCTTCCGGACATCACCAAATTTATTATTGCCGCTTCGGATATGATAAAAGATTATGGATGGTGGTTTCTAGCGCTGCTGACTTTAGTACTCGTATCCCGAAGTTTATGGACCAAAAAGGAGTGGTATAAGCGTAAAAGAGACCGTATTCTTTTGAAAATCCCTTATGTCGGGAACTTTATCCGGGCAGTATACATGGCACAGTTTACACAAGCGGTTACCCTATTGACCGCCTCCAAGGTACCGGTATTGAACAGTATCGACCTGGTAACGCGAATGATCGATTTTTACCCTTTAAAACAAGGGTTGACAAAAGTGAGTGCTAAAATATTGGAAGGAAAAAGCTTGAGCGAAAGCCTATCGACCGATGCCATTTTCGATCATCGTATGGTGGCCCTGATCAAGGTAGCGGAAGAAACCAATCAAACGGAATTCATTTTCGAGCGCCTGAACCAGCAATACAATATCGAAGTACAGCAAAAATCAAAACTCTTGTCCACGCTTATGGAACCGCTGATCATTTTGGTAGTAGGCATTCTTGTCGGGGTCATTTTAGTGGCCATGTACCTGCCCATGTTTAAATTGGGAAGCATATTGGGGTAATGTCATCACTTATCTAGGAGGGTGTTTTTGTGTTGAAACCGCATTAAA
This sequence comes from Maribacter sp. 2-571, assembly GCF_050589625.1. Taxonomy (NCBI): domain Bacteria; kingdom Pseudomonadati; phylum Bacteroidota; class Flavobacteriia; order Flavobacteriales; family Flavobacteriaceae; genus Maribacter; species Maribacter sp. 2-571. The sequence goes on from NZ_JBNGOP010000040.1 coordinate 16,387, forward strand.
CTCCAAAATCATCTCCCCCTACCCGTGTATTTTTTTCTACTAGTTTACAGGTATTTTTTCGGTGCTTTTAAAAAGGATTCCCAGTTATTGAATATCTTGTAAAAAAAAGGTGTTCCCGAACCTCCGCTTGTATCTCTTTTCAATAGTATTGGCCTTCGCGATGCCTTCGCATGCCCAAGAAAGTTCGTCCGCCGCCGTAGATAGCTTGGAACAACTGCTCCATGCAGCCGACAACGATTTTCAAAAGGCCCATACCCTTATCGAAATTGCAAAATCCGCTTCCGGTATCGATTCCGTAAAGGCCTATGATTCAGCCCATCGTGCACTGGCCTTTTTTCAAAAAAACGAAGACTCCCTAGGCTTGGGAAAAGCGTATTCGGCCCTAGGTTTTGTTGTATACGATTATAATGAGATGCAAAAGGCCGAACGCTATTACAAAAAGGCAAAACGCTTGTTCGAACGGGAAATACAACGGGATTCTTCCGAAAAATTGATCGACCTGTGGGCCGACGCCGTCTTAAATTTGGCATCGAGCATCTCCAATCAAGGCCGAAAGGACGAAGAGCTGGTCTATCTTACGGAACTGGCCCCTATTGTAAAAAAGTATAAAAACTACAAGGTATTGGGAATCATCAATTCCAACATTGGTATTACTTTTTTCAATAACAACGAGTTTTCCAAAGCCTATGGTTATTTTAATGAAAACGATACCAATTACGAACAAACGGATGCCTATTCCCAGTTTGCCGCCGACCGTCTTATTTTTTCGAGCTGTTTGATGGAAATGGATTCCCTTGACCGGGCAAAAAAAATATTGGAAAAGGCCCGTTCCATTCTGCTAAAAACCCCACAATCGCCCCGATGGCAGCTCTATTATCAACAATTGGGCGAATACCATTCCAAAAAAGGACAGTACCAAAAAGCCCTGACACAATATGACCGTTCCCTGCAACGCATTAAGCAAAGTAAGCACCTTGCCGCACTCCCCCAACTCTACCTTCAGTATGTAGAAACCTACCAACTCATGGGCGACCATAAAAAGCAAAAGGAATACATGCTCCGGTTTTTGGAAATTTCGCAAAAGGAAAATCCACATAACGCTTTATATGCCTTGGAAGCACTCACCAAATATGAGCGTAGGGACGAAAACCACGAAGCGGCGGCCCGTTACGCCGATCGGTATTTTAAACTGAACGATAGCATAAAGATCGACGAAATAGAAAAGGAGACCGCTCGTTTGGAGCAGCGCTACCAAAAGGAAAAACGCGATCGGGAAATTTTGGCCCTGCGCAACAAAAACAATGAGACCGATCTTAGCCTGGAGCGTAAAAAATCGCAGAACTACCTGCTGTATTTTTTACTTGGATCGCTGGCCTTTATTTCCATTTCGGGCTATCTCACGTACAACAACCGCCAAAAGAAGGCGCTGCTCAAGCAAAAAGAGCAAGAACAGGAAATACAGCGACTGAAGACCGAGCAGGAACGCGAACTTTTTGGGGTGATGATGGAAGGGGTGGAACAGGAGCGCAAACGATTGGCCGCCGACCTGCACGATGGCCTGGGCGGTCGGCTCTCCGGCGTGAGCATTAAACTATCCAAACTTTCCGAAGAAAAGAAAGCCGCCGCCATAGCCCCGCAGATCGATGATATTTTGGCCAATCTTGACGATTCCCTACAGGAACTTCGTGGCGTGGCCCGAAACCTAATGCCCGAAACCTTGATCAAATATGGGCTCAAGGCCGCTTTGGAAGACTATTGCAGTACCCTAAAATATAAGGATACCGATATCGTTCTTCAGTTTTATAGTAAGGAAAAAATAAAAAACAACAATAGCCTGTTGACCATCTACCGTATTATTCAAGAACTCATCAACAATGCGGTGAAACATGCCAACGCCACCGAAATATTGGTACAGTATATTCATGAAGACGGCAAGGTGACCATTACCGTAGAGGACGATGGGGTCGGTTTTGATCCGACAGCGATACCCAAAACGAAAGGAATGGGGCTCTCGGGATTAAAAAATCGGGTCGACTATCTCAACGGGAGCATGGACATAAGTTCTGAACGAAACGAGGGCACCTCGGTAAACATTCAAATCAACAATGTATGAAAGAAGTTGCAAAAGTAGTTGTAGTGGACGACCATCCCTTGGTAATCGAAGGATTAAAGGCATCCATGGGCATCGACAATACCATAGCCGTAGTGGCCTGCTTTGAAAATGCCAAGGACCTGTTTACATTTTTGAAAAGGAATACCGTACATGTGGTGGTGCTCGACATCAATTTACCCGACATGAACGGGGTCGACATCTGCAAGACCATCACCCATAAATACCCACATTTAAAAGTTTTGGGCCTAAGTACGTACAATGATCCCAGCATTATCAAACAAATGGTAAAACATGGGGCCAAGGGCTACCTGCTCAAAAACGTAACTTCCAAAGAGCTGACCGTGGCCATTCATCAGATCCGGGAAGGACTGTCGTATTTTAGTGCGGAAATTCAAAAAATATTGGCCGACTCCATATTCGACGACAAACCCGTACCAAAACTCACCCGTAGGGAAAAAGAAATACTGACGCTGGTCGCGGAGGGGATCACCACTCCCAAAATTGCGGAACAGTTGACCATTAGCCCGCTTACCGTGGAAACCCATCGCAGAAACCTCATCCAAAAAATGGGGGTCGCCAATGCCGCCCAACTGGTTAAAATCGCCATAGAACAGCGGCTTATTTGAGGGCTCGGGCCATACACTCCCGAGTGGGGCTTACCCATACCCAAGTACTTTTTTCTACTGGTTTTCGAGTATTTTTTTGAGCTTTTTTTTTGTTTCGGATGAACGGCGTCATCTTCGTTTCAATAGCAACTACGAACACAAAAATAATGGATATGAAAAGAGCCGACCTTTTAAACCTTGTAGCGTACCTCAGTGCAGTACTGATTTTGTTCAACGCCTGCGGATCAGACGACATGGATCCAAGCGGCGAGAATCCGCAAGGCGGTTTTCCCGAAACCGATTTAAGCGGGTATGATGCCGATAGGATTCCGGCAAAATCAGACCCGTTGCCGAACCTGCTCCAAGACGACAGTTTTGAAGGCAATGAATGGTTTGCCTGTGGCGGGGCAAGCATTGCTACGGATGCCAACGCCTATAGCGGAAGCCAAACGGCCATTTTGGAAAACGACGCGATATGCGAAACTGCCGACGCACCGTTTTTTACCACGCGAAACGCCATTTTAATGCAGACGCTCGATATTCAGCAACTGCCGGAACTATTGACCATTTCTTTTTGGATCCGAGCGGATACCGCCCTACCGGAAGGGGCCTTAAAACTGTACATGACCAATTCACAAGAAGGGTTTTTAGGCAGTTTGGCAGGTGGCCAGGGTATTGTATCCTATTTTGACGAAAGCAAGATAGGAAGCGAGTGGCGGCAGATAAAATTATACTATGAGAATGATGGGGACAGTTTTTTCCTGAGCAATTCCCCTCCTTTTTCGCTGGTATTTCAATTGGAAGTCGAAATTGGGTACACCGAGCCGATACGACTCTACATCGACGATGTAAAACTTTCCTCGGAAGACGAAACCTTTACACAGCCCGAACCACTTCCAGAAGGCTTGCAAAACTATGCCGGATCTAGCCGTATCCTATTTCTGAACGATAGTAACAATACCATTTCGTCCATGGAGCCGAACGGCCAAAACGTGGTCAACCATAGCCAAATACCCTTGGAATTCATCAACAGCATTCCCCAATGGTACGGTTCGCAGGAAATTACGATGGCCCAAAAAACGTTCAATCCCGCCAACCCCGGTGATCTTGAAATAGTGCCGGCATCCGGTACCGATCTATTCCGCTACAATCTCGTTACCAATGACGAGGAGGTCGTTTACCAAACCATAGGAGATCCCGGCAGGTTTACCTTTACCAATGACCCGGACAACCGGGAGGCCATTGACATAGAGGTCCGACGTACGAGTTGGGACCTACCGAACGATCGTGGTGCGCTAACGGTCTGCGGACGTTCGCGTAACCCAGGTTTTGTTTCGGACGATGTGTGTTCGATAAACATTGTGGACACCAACGATTTTTCGGTAATCAACGATGAGCTAAGGGGCTTTAACGCGGTTTGGTCGTCCCGCGGCCAATTGGCATACTATGGCTCGGACGGAATTTACGTAGCCGATGTAAACGGTGCTTCCGTAAACACGGAATTGGTACACCCACAAACCGGTATCGGTACGTTAATGCAAGAAGTGGATTGGAACCCTGCCGGTGACCAATTGGTTTTTGCCGAAAGCGCCGGGGGCGTTACCTTTTTGAACGGTGCCCTGATCAACATGTTCACCATCTCCACCCTGGACGTAAACAACGGCACCATAACCCCGTTGCTCAATGTCGATCATGGCGCATTGATCACAAATTTATCGTGGTCGCCCGACGGGGAATATATTGTATATACCCTCAGTGTTTCCGAAAACGCCTCCCAGATCTGGTGGCTGGAAGTCGCTACCGGAAAAACCGGACCATTGACCAATACGTTGAACGCACGTTATGCCTATTGGAGTAAGTAATATCATTTTAACTCTGAAATGGTATTAGACCAACATCTCGCCGTCATAGCGCTTTGGCAGCGGAAAAAATACCATCACAACAAGCCTTGCCATCCACGATAATCTGGACGGCAAGGTTTCTTGTATGGTTTTCCCACTGTAATCCGTACAAGGAATTTGCTTCAAGATAACAACTTGGCTACGGCCCATTGGCCCCATTGCACGGGATTTCCCGCAAACGGCCACCCCATAAAAATGGGCATTGACCGACACTAAATCCCCATTCGTCTACACTTCCCCATCAAATTTTGCGTTAATGTCCCATATTGCATGTTAATGTAACCTTTGGAAACTATGAACATTTTACTGATCGAAGACGACATGATCGAAACGATGAAACTACAACGCACCGTTTCAAAAATGAAACAGAAGCATCCTATCGTTGAAGCGAAAAACGGGGAGGAAGCGCTGGATATTCTCCGTTCGGACCAAGAGCTTCCCGATGTTATTCTATTGGACCTGAACATGCCCCGAATGAGCGGTATCGAATTTTTAAAAATCCTAAAGGCGGACGAAAGGCTAAAATACCTTCCCACGGTCATTCTTACCACCTCGGAAAATCGTGCAGACCTCTTGGAGTGCTACAAGGTCGGGATTGCCGGATACGTGATAAAACCCCTCAAATATGAAGAATACGAATCCAAATTACAGAAGGTGCTGGAATACTGGAACATCAACGAACTGGTCAAAGCCTAACAAAAAACCGCGTTTCACAACAAAAAATATGTGAAACGTGTTACTTTTCCTACTTTAATCCCAAATCTAACAAGTATGAAAGGCATCATATTTACCGAATTTCTTGAAATGGTCGAGAGCAGCTTTGGTCTCGAAACGGTCGATACCATTATCGACGAAGCACAACTGCCGTCCGAAGGAATCTATACTTCCGTGGGCACTTATGACTTTAACGAAATGTTGAGCCTTATTACCCAATTGAGCGCGGAAACCGATATCCCCATTGGCGACCTCGTTTATACCTTTGGCAGGTATTTGTTCGATGGCTTGGGAAAAGCGCACCCAGAGGTCATACAAAGCTACCAATCCCCTTTGGGGTTATTATATGCCATTGAAGACCACATTCATGTTCATGTAAAAAAACTCTATCCGGACGCCGAATTGCCCGAATTCAAAATCTTGGAAAAAACCGATACGTCCATTTCCATGGTCTATTGCTCTTCCCGCGGCCTGTACCGTTTGGCACAAGGGCTAATGGAAAAGGCCTTCGAACATTTCAACCAAACCTCCGAGATTAGCTATGAACTTTTAAAGGACGATGGTACGGAAGTAAAATTCGATGTCGTTCAGCATGGAAAATAAAGAGGTCATCCTTCTTAAAAAGGCACTGGAACGACAAAAAAAAGCGAGAATCCAAGCCGAAAAAATCCTGGAGGAAAAATCGAAGGAACTTTATGATATTACCCATCATTTAAAAACCGCCAACAGCAAATTGGAAAACCTGCTCAACGAAAAAACTTCGGAGCTTGACGGCGTGTTTATCAACATCATCGATCCCTATGTGGTCATGGACCTTAAGTTCAATGTCATTAACATGAACCTTTCCGCAAAGGATTTTTTGGGATACGACCACAACAAAGAATCCCTGAACCTTGCGCAGTTGGTACATCCGGAACATGTACAATACACGGCAACATCGTTCCAGTCGCTATTGGAAGTCGGGACCCTTAAAAACTATCGTGCCAAGATTATATTGCGCGACGCTACCGAAAAATGGGTGCAGATCAATGCAAGCCTCATATTCGATGCCAAAAGAAAACCGGTTGCCGCACAGGGCATTATAAGGGACATCACCCAAGAAACAGAAATACGGGAACTTTTATCGGAACAAAAAAAACAGCTCGACATTATTGTTGAAAACTCCCCATTGGGTATCGTGCTTACGGTGAAGGGGCAAATCGTAAAAGCGAACAAGGCCTTTTCCGAATTGTTGGGGCATTCGCAACAAGAACTCAAAGAAATGCATGTTGCCGATATATCGGTCCCTGAAAATTCGGAAGACAGCGTTTTACAAATGGAACAAATGAACCGGGGCGAATTGGACACCTTTTCGGTAGTCAAAAAATACATCCATAAAAACGGTTCGGAGGTGTTGGCAAAAACCACGGTGAGCGCGGTAAAGAACACCAAGGGCAAGGTCGACTATCAAGTCGCCTTGGTAGAGGACATCCGCAAGGAGCGAGAAGCGGAAGAAAAGATCAAAGCTTCGGAAAATCGCCTTTCCTCTTTGATACTGAACCTACAGACCGGAGTCCTTTTGGAGGACGAACACCGAAACATTTCATTGACCAACCAACAGTTCTGTGACCTTTTCCAAATCTCGGAGGCCCCGGAAGCCCTAAAAGGAGCCGATTGCAATGGCGCCGCCGAACGCAATAAAATACACTTTAAACATCCGGAGGCTTTTGTAGCACGCATAAATCGGGTATTGGCCGAGCGAAAAATGGTATTGAACGATGAATTGGAAATGACCGACGGCCGCATACTGGAACGGGACTACATTCCCATTTTTAACCAAGGCGTGTATAAGGGACATTTGTGGACCTACCAAGATGTCACCATCCGCAAAAACTACAAACGGAACCTAGAGGCGCAAAAAGAGAAATACGGGAGTATTATCGCCAATATGAACTTAGGCCTAATAGAAGTGGATACCGATGATATTATTCAAATGGCAAACCAAAGCTTTTGCACCATGTCGGGATTTACCGAAAAGGAATTGATCGGCAAAAAGGCCATAAAGGTACTTGGAGTGGTCGAACAGGAGCTGTTGCTCGAAAAAAATCAAAAACGGTTGCAGGGCGAATCGGACTCCTATGAAGTTCAGGTCGCCAATAAAAAAGGGGAAAGAAGACATTGGTTGATCAGTGGAGCGCCCCGGTACGACGATACGGGAAAAACGGTAGGTTCCATAGGAATCCATTTGGACATTACCGATCAAAAAAGACTGGAGCTCCAAAAAGAAAAATTACTTCAGGAACTCGAAGCGAGCAACCAAGGTTTACAGGAATACGCGCATATCGTATCGCACGATCTTAAGTCGCCATTACGATCGATCAGCGCCCTGGCCTCCTGGTTGTCGGAGGATTATAAAGATGTTCTGGACGAGACCGGGGTTTTTCAGCTGCAGCAAATGCAGGAAAAGGTGGAGAGCATGGACCGCCTCATCAGCGGCATCCTAAAATACTCCAGCATACAAGATGATAGTAGCAAACGTACGAAAGTAGATGTGAATAGCGTTATTAACGAGATTCGGGAGATAATTTTTATCCCGGAGCATGTTCAGGTGAAGGTAAAAGATACGTTACCGGTCATACGTGCCGACAGTACCAAAATACACCAGCTGTTCCAAAATTTGATCGGAAACGCCGTTGTACATATCGAAAAAGATCCGGGAAAGGTTGTGATCAGTGCGGAAGAAACCAAAACACATTGGCAGTTCCGTATTGAGGATAATGGCATCGGTATCGCAAAAGAATACCATGAAAAGATATTTAAAATATTCCAATCGATCGGAAACGGAGAACGGTCTACCGGCATCGGCCTGTCCATCGTTAAAAAGATCGTCGACCTGTACGAGGGTACCATTTGGCTCGATAGCACCGTCGGCAAAGGAACAACGTTTTACTTTACCCTTAAAAAATAGAACATGAAAGAAATTCCCAACCTATCCTATGTTAGAGATCTCGCGGCAGGCGACGGTGTATTCGAACAAAAATTTATTCGCATCATCAAAGAGGAGTTTCCGGAAGAGGCCCGGAAATACAAACAACATATTTCGTTGGACGAACCTAGGGCGGCGGCCGAAGTCGTGCATAAACTAAAGCACAAGTTCAATATTTTGAGCATGACCGATGCCTACGGTTTTGCCGTCAAATACGAGGAACAGTTGCAGTTGGGCGATATGGAAATGGACGAAAAGTTCAAGAGTATCCTACAAAAAATTACGCTCTATCTCAAAACCATTTGAACATGAACTGTATTATCATAGACGACGAAGCCACCGCTAGGGCGGTCGTTACACAATTATGCGAACAGCTCCCGGAAATGGACGTTATTGCCACGTTCGATAATGCTATCGACGCCATAAAATTTCTGAACCGTGAAAGTATCGACGTCATATTTTTGGACATACACATGCCGGGTTTCACAGGGTTCGATTTTGTGCAAACGCTCAAAGACCCGCCCAAAATAGTACTGATCACCTCCGACACCAATTTCGCCATTGACGCCTATGAATATGAGACCATTGTAGATTATTTGGTAAAACCGATTAGCCTGGAACGCTTTAAAAAGGCGATTCAAAAAGTAAAACACACCACGTTGCGGCCTACTGCTACGGCGAACGCCGCTTCGGAAACGGAAAACGAGCTGTACATTAATATCGACAGACGTTTGATCAAGTTAAAAATGACCGATATCCAATTGATCGAGGCAAAAGGGGACTATATCGAGGTCGTTACCGATGCCAAAACCTATAGGGTACACAACACCTTAAAAAAGATCAAGGAAAAACTACCGGAAAAAACCTTTTTGCAGATACACCGCTCCTATATCATCAACTTTACCAAAATCATCGACATTGAGGACAATAGTGTACTGATCGAGAAAAACGTTGTCCCTATAAGCCGATCCAACCGTCCCGAACTGATGCGGCGCTTGAACTTGCTGTAAGCAAAAAAAGAAATCGACATTTCGGGCCGTACCTATGGTTAGACTAGGGCGTGTTAACACTAATTGCATCGAAAATCAGGGCGATATAGATAAAGGCCGTGAACATGACGTCGAGTTTG